>JAPOLP010000525.1 GCA_029977045.1 Planctomycetota bacterium | reverse complement strand
GATGTCATCGGCACCGCACAACGGCCCGAGCGCCATCTCCATGCTGCTGCCAGCCGTCTTGTGCGTCTTAACGAAAATGAATTTGTATCTGTGGCTGACGATCATGCTGCTCTCCGCTGCACGGCGTTCTCATAGACCGACAGGGTGCCTTTCCAGAAGCGGTCCAGAGTGAAAGAGTGGTCCGTCGTCTGACGCGGCGAGGGACGGCTGGTGTACCAGTCCCGCAACAGGTCGGTCAGAGCGTCGGTGTCGCCGACCGGCACGCGGCCTTCCGGCATCAGCTCTTCGAGTTGCTCGGTCACTCCGCCGTGGTCGTAAGCGGCGACCGGCTTTCCGAGCGACAGAGCCTCCAGCGTCACTCGGCCAAACGATTCCGGCTGCGTCGAGCACGAAAGCACGACGTCGGAAACGGCCATGATCTCGCGAACATCCGAACGATGGCCGGTGAAGACAACAGCACCGTCGAGCCCCACGCTGTGAACCGCGTCACGGACCTCCTGTTCGAACTCGCGTTTTTTCGGATGAACGTCGCCGACGACAAGCCCGCTGGCCGGGATGCCCACACGATTAAGATTGCCGAGCACCTTGACGAAATCGAGATGCCCCTTCAGCCGTGTCATCCGACCGGGCAGAGTCAGCACGTAACGGCCTGCAAGCTGCGGATAGTCGGCTTCCCACTTCTGCCGCCATGCGGCATCGGGCTGATACCCGTACGGCAGCTCGGCAGGATCGACGCCGCGATGAACGATCCGCAGGCGGCTCTCCGGAACGCCGGGGTAGTTCTCCAGAACGTAATCGCGAATGCTGCGCGACACGCAGATGACCTCGTCGCCCTGTGTCATGATCCGCGAGTAGCGGTTGACCGAGTAGAAGCCGTGTACCGTCGAGATCAGCCGCGGACGGCGGTCTGGCCTCAGTCCCTGCCAGGCGAGCCACGTCAGCCAGGCGGGCAGCCGCGATCGTACGTGAACAATGTCCGGCTGCAGGTCCTGGAACACACTGCGGAGCTTCAGGATCTGCGGCAGCGACCGCAGGCTCTTGCGATGAACGGGCAGCGTGATGTGCGTCCCGCCTTCGGCCTCCAGCGTGCTGACCAGTCGCCCGCCGTTGGAGATCACCAGCGATTCGTGTCCCTGCGCGACGAGAAAGCGGCTGAGTTCGAGCGTGCCGCGCTCGACTCCGCCGCTGTTGAGTTCAGGCAGGACCTGGATGATTTTCATTCCCGTCGCTCCGGCACGCGATTCCTGGTCGTTGTCCATATGACGGCAGTTGGGCAGTCAGGCAGCCCGCTTCTGCACATGGGACAACCGGCGGTAGTCCTCACAGAACCCGATCAACTCGTCGTGCGTACCGTCACCAACGACGACTCCGTTATCGATGACGATGATTCGCGTCACGAGGTCAAGGAACGTCTGACTCAGGACGTGCGAAATGATGAACACTGTGCGATCCTGGCAGAACTCCTGCAGGGTTCTGTGAATCAGTTGCTCGCTGTGATAGTCGATCGCTGAGGTTGCTTCGTCGAGGATCATGATCTCCGGATCGCGGAGGATGGCTCGCGCAAGAGCGATGCGTTGGCGCTGGCCGCCGGAAAGCGCCTGACCGCGTTCGCCAACGACTGTGTCGAAGCCTGCTGACAGCTGGTCAAGAAACGGTGTGACGTGCGCCTGATCTGCGGCCCTCAAGACTTCTTCTTCCGTTGCATCAGGGCGACCGTACAGGATGTTGTCATAGATCGGCGCGTCGAAGAGCAACGTCTCCTGCGTCACGAGGCCGATGCGGCTTCGCAGGTCTCTCAGCCGGACGTGCTTTACGTCGATTTCGTCGAACAGGACCAGCCCTTCGGTGCAGTCGAAGAATCGTGGCAACATATTGATCAATGTGGACTTGCCCGATCCATTGGTGCCAACGACGGCAACGATCTCACCCTTCCGGACCGTCAACGACACATCCTGCAGAACAGGCGGCGACGACTGGCCGGCATCCGCACCAGTACCGTACGCGAAGCCGACCTTTTCAAAGCGGATCGTTGAGATCGACGCTGGAAGACGTTGCGGTCGGCTGACTTCCTCGACCTGAGTTTTCAGTTCCATAATCCCGAAGATGCGGTCGCAGGCGGCGGTCGTTGCCTTCACATGCCGGAAGATGCCGGACAGTTTCCGGATCGGATCAAGCGTTCCGGCCAGGAGTGCATAAAGCACTGAGAGATCAGAGACGTCGAGCGGATTCAAAGCCAGCTTGACACCCCAGATGGAAGTTCCGCCACGCAGCACAAGAAATGCTGCAGGCAATAACGCCATGAAGACCGCAACCATTCCGACCAGTTCTGTGGTCGGCGAAAGCAGTGCTCCAACTCGGACCACTTTCATGTACTGCCGGTAGTACTCCTGATTCTCTTTATGGAACCGGTGGCGATGGCGGCTGGCGGCACTGAAGGCCGTCACGATCTTGAACGATTCGAAGGTCTCGGCCAGCAGCTTGTACATCCGCGACATGCTTTCCAGCCGCCGCCGGGAGGCACGTTTCAGGCTGCCACCAAATCGTTGATACGCAACCAGCAGCAGAGGAACGACCAGCACGGCCAGAAGTGTCAGGCGCCAGTTGAGAATGAATGCGAAACCGACACAGGCAATCGCCTTGAGCGGTTCTCGAACCAGACGAACGCCCAGAATTCCAAGCGTGCTGACCAGTATTTCTCCGTCATTTGTCAGCCGGGACAGCAGATCGTTTCCACCCGCTGCTCCGACGGTCTGCGCATCAAGCTGCAGCACGTGGCGAAAGGCATCTTTTCGAATGCGCATGACGCTGCGCTGGACGATGCTGCCAACCAGCACTTCCTGCGTCCATGAGAAAACGCCTTTGATCAGCGCGACCACAAACAGCAGGCCCAGCAACATCGCGAACGTGTTGAAACGGTCGTCCGACAGATGCGGCATGACCCATTTCTGCAGAGCGACAAACAGCGACAACGACCGGTTGGCTGCGCTCAGCTTCTCCTGAGCACGGGCCGCGTTCTGATGCTGCTCGTCCGCCATCTCATCAAGCAATGACTCATAATGGCGAACTTCCTCATTCAGGCTGTCGATGCTCTCGCCGACGTATTCCTGCAGGGACTGCCCTTCCAGGAGCACCTTGACGATCGGAAACGTGACCGACAGGTTCAAACCCCACAGCATGGCGACGACTGAGGCCAGCACGGCCGAAAGTGCCAGCTGACGGCGGTACTTCCAGGCATACGGGAGCAGTCGGGAAGTTCGGTCCACGGAAATCCGCCTCCATGCGGTCCAGTTGGTCGATCGTCGTAAGTCCGGCCTTCGGAACAGATTCCGACAAACCACGAAACGCCCGGCGTGATTCCAACACGTTGGAAGTCGTTTCGTGGCAACGGCGCAATACACCGCGCTCCTGCGAGCGGCAGGCCAGATCGGCGGGTTCTAGGCGGGATTCCGTCTGAGTGTCCAGATCAGTCGAGAGTGTCCCGGCTCGCTGAAATTCTCAACCGTGCAGCAACTGGCGGAGCGCCGCAAAGTCGGGCTCGCCGAGGAAGAAGTCCGGCATCAGCGGAGTGCCCGGCGTCACGGCGTACTGGTCGAAGTCAGTCACTCCGGCGTCGCGGAGCACCTCTTCGTCGATCAGAAACCGCCCGGTGAACTCGCGGCTGTTCCGCGTCAGGACGTGCCAGGCTGCGTCGGCGACGATCTCCGGCTTCCGACACATCGCGACGGCCTGCGGTCCGCCGAGCAGGTTCTCGACCGCCGCCGTCGCGATGGCAGTTTTCGGCCAAAGGGCGTTGACGGCGACTCCCTGCGCGGCAAACTCCTGCGACAGCCCCAGCGTGCAGAGGCTCATTCCGTGCTTCGCGAGCGTGTACGGCAGCGTGCCCGCGAACCAGCCGCGATCCATATCGACCGGCGGAGCCAGACTGAGAATGTGCGGGTTCGACGACTTCAATAAATGCGGCAGACAGAGCTGGCTGCTCAGAAACGTCGCCCGCGTATTCACCTGGTGCATCAGGTCGAAACGCTTGATCGGCGTGTCGAGTGTTCCAGCCAGAAAGATCGCGCTGGCGTTGTTGACCAGAATGTCGATCCCACCGAATTGCTCGACGGCTTGTTGGACCGCCGCCGCAACCTGATCCTCGAACCGCAGATCACAGGCAATCGCCAGACCCTGCCCACCCACCGCCTCGATCTCCTCCGCCGCCGAATAAATCGTCCCCGGCAGCTTCGCGTGCGGCTCGGTTGTCTTTCCGAGAATGACGACGTTCGCCCCGTCTCGCGCGGCCCGCAACCCGATCGCCTTGCCGATCCCCCGCGTACCACCAGTAATGATGAGCGTGCGGCCTTTCAGAGAACGTTCTGGATCGGTCACTTTGCTGACTCCTTCTGAAATGGCCTCGTCTGACGATGAGCTGCCGGCATGAAGCCGATCGACGTTTCCAGCCAGCCGCCGCAACTGCAGCCACCGCCGCCTTCCGGCGAGAGCAGCATTCCGCCCGCCGGGATCGTGCTCAGCCAGCAGTCCGGACGCAGCCTCGCCCAGTCGGACGCCTTGCCGGCTTGAGCATCCCAGACGGTCACGTTGCCCGCTCGGAAGAACAAAGCATCCGTTGTGCAGGCGTAAGTTCCGCAACCGCCGCCGGGCATCTTGACGTCGAGCAGCTTCCCTTCGTCGAGCGACAGCACGTTGGGCCGCAGAAAGATCCGGTCGCCAACGATCGCCGGTCTCGACAGCGCTTTGCCATGATCGCCCTTGTTCTCAAACCACGTCGTCGACTGCTTCCACAGGTGGCTGCCGTCCTGATCGGAGAACGCGTCAATGTGAAACTTCTCGGCAGTCGACGCGACGGTGACCAGTTTCCCGTTCGCGTGCGAGAGGTAAAACGCGACGTCCCCGT
>JAPOLP010000576.1 GCA_029977045.1 Planctomycetota bacterium | reverse complement strand
TCCCCACTGCAGTGCCCGGTAGCCGACCCAGCGGCCTTCGGAGAGATGCGTGCCGCGATAATTGATCAACGCGACGACGTAGCCGGCCTCTGCCAGACGAGCCGCGGCTTCCTTCGTGCCTCGGGCGGTCAGGCTCGCATAACGCTGCTCGAAGATCGCCGGCCAGGGACCGTCTCCCTTCGGAAAATACAGATACGCCGACAACTTCACACCGTCGCGCATCGGCACCATTTCGTGCTTCTCGGTGACGTCGCCGAGGTTCGCGTCCTGAGCAGCGGCATTCCGCAACGGGCTGACGACAAGAGCAGACAGCAGAGCGAGAAGAGTGCAGAGTCGCATTCGAGTTCCTCGAAAGTCGGTGGGCAGGCGGGCTGAGGTAATCGCTGAGCGTGACGATAGTCGACCCATCGGAGATTGCGAATCGACTGGCCGATCCTGCGGCGGGCTCTGAATACAATCTTCAAGCTGCGAGATAGACTGCGTCGCGGCTCGGATCGCATTTACACGGAGGCAGGGGCGGCAACATGGCAGACGTTTTCGCAGGCGTGGATCTCGGTGGAACGCGGATCAAGGCAGCTCTGGCGACGAGCGACGGCACGCTGCTGCTGGAACAGGTGACGGAGACGAAGTCGCACAGCGGGCCGCAAGCCGTGCTGGAACGGATCGTCGACCTCGTCGCTCGAATGGCTGACGAAACCGGGAACCGAGTCGTCTCGCTGGGCATGGGAGTTCCCGGCCTCGTTGACCTGCCAACGGGCACAACGAAGTTCCTGCCGAACATGCCCACTAAATGGCGCGACGTTCCAGCGGGCGACGTGCTGCGAGAAAAGCTCGGCTGCCGCGTGCAGCTTCTGAACGATGCCCGCGTTGCGACACTCGGTGAGCTGCGGTTCGGACACGGGCAGGGACGCAGCGATCTGACGATGGCGTTTTTCGGTCTGGGCACCGGCGTCGGAGGCGGGATCGCTGTCGACGGCAAACTGCGGCTGGGACCGCTCGGAGCCGCCGGAGAACTCGGTCATCAGTCTGTCATCCCCGACGGCCCGATGTGCGGCTGCGGAAACCGAGGCTGCCTGGAAACTCTGGTCAGCGGTGCTGCGATCGCCGCGGAAGGCATTCGCCTGATGCGAACCGGCCAGGCTCCGACACTGTATGACCTCGTCGAAGGCGACGCTCAGAAAGTCACCACTAAGGCAATGGCCGAAGCAGCGCACGCGGGCGATGAAATCATTCGCGAGGCGATCCGCAAAGCCGCCGTGTACCTGGGAGTTGCCATCGCCAATGTCGTTACGGTGCTGCATCCCGAACTGATCGTCATCGGCGGAGGCGTCGCCGAAATGGGCGACCTGCTGATGCAGCCCGTCCGCGATGCCGTCAAAGTCCGCGTGCGAATGTTCCCGACGGACGACGTCGAAATCACACGTTCAAGGATGGGCGAACACGCCGGCGTCATGGGCGCCGTCGCGCTGGCGATTGATCCCGTTTGAATGTCCGACGTTCCGCACGCACCCGGAGCCAGGGCGCATTGCGTTTAGTTGTAGCGGCATCCGCAGTGTCTGAGGTGGCGGCGGCATTCGTCTTTGGGGAAGAGCTGGCTGACTCGCCCGCAGGCGGTCCATAACGCGTCGACCGTGCGTTCCTTCAGGCTTCTGATCAGCCACTTGAACTTCGAGAACACCGTCTCGATCGGGTTGAGATCCGGACTGTACGGCGGCAGGTACAGCACCCGTGATTCGACGGCAGTGATCGCTTCGCGGACGCCTGCGACTTTGTGAGCACTCAGGTTGTCCATCACCACGATGTCACCCGAGTGCAGTGTCGGGACGAGCTGCTGTCGCACCCAACTCAGGAAGATCGCTCCATTGATTGAGCGCTACCCTCTTCTGAAATGCGATCTAGCTCGCGGTTCTCCAGATGATCGGGAACCGGACGCTAACGCGTGCCGGCTGATTTGCCACAACTCCGAAACCGGACAGTTCGCGCCACACTGCTTTCGCAAGCCCTGACTGCCAACTACTGATTTCGTGAGGCTCGCGTGGAGATCACGTACGTCGCCACCAGAACGGCTAACAGGACAACGACGGAAATGACTCCCAGAACGGTTGGTGAAATCGAGCCCCCAAGCGCAAGCGACGTGATTCCAAGAAACGCCAGCAACCCGAGACCCACGCCCATCAAGGACTCGCCGGCGATGATGCCTGAGGCGAGGAGTACGCTGCGTTTGACCGCTCCATCGGAGTTCGGGCGGCGGGAAATCAGCCAGTGCAGAACTCCGCCGAGCAGGATCGGGACGGACAGTTCGGCGGGCAGGTAAATGCCGACTGCGACCGGCATGACATGCAGGCGGAAGCTGCTGTTCTTCAGGGCCAGTGGGATATCCGCGACCAGGATCAGCACGGCCAGGCCGACACCCCAGCCGACCATGTCCCACGGAAGTGTTTCTCCCCCGAAGAATCCCTTCGCGAGCGACGCGAACAGGCCTGCCTGCGGTGCGACGAGTTCCTCGCCACCAATCCCGCCCGTGCCGGCGTTCAACGAGCCTTCGTGCAGGATCGTCATCACGGGCGCCATGATGAACGCCGCGACAAGCACGCCGAGCACCTGAGCGATCTGCTGACTGCGCGGACTTGCTCCAACAAGCTGGCCGGTCTTCAGGTCGTTGCAGACGTCGCCGGCCGTGCACGCGACACAGCAGACAACACCCGCAACTCCCAGCATCGCAAGGATTCCCGCTTCGCCTTCATAGCGGCCAGCTAGAAGCATCAGCCCCGTCAGCAGCACTGCGGAGATCGTCATGCCCGAAACGGGACTGTTTGAGTTGCCGACCAGGCCAACGATGTAACTCGCGACGGCGGTGAAGAAGAACGACAGCAGCAACGCAGCCAACGTTGCCAGGACAGTAATCCCCAGCGACCGCTGCAGCAGGACGAAGTAGACGCCAAATACAATCGCCGCGCAGGCGACGCCCAGCCCGACGATGTACGGGAACTCAAGATTGAGGTTGGCAATGTCATCGTCGCCATCAGCTGAACTTCCACCAGAGGCCACTCCCTGTAGTTTGCCGAACAGTTCTCGAAACGCGGCGGCGATGCCGTGCCGAACCTTCCAGATCGCTGCGAGCCCGCCGACGATCATCGCGCCCACGCCGACATAACGAATCTCAGTCGACCACAGATGGAACGCGTGTTCGACGGCGGGACCCTCCGGTGGCTCCGCGCTGAAGAGCGGAATCAGCACGTACCAGCCGAGTGCTCCACCGAGAAACACCTGACTGGCAACTGGCAGTCCGACGATAAGTCCAACCGCAACCAGAGCCGGTGAGACATCCATCCCGAAGTACCACGTTCGACCGCCGGCCCGCGTCCCGTATTCAACGCTGGCTTTCAGCAGGCCCAGGAACCCCGAGCAGAACTTGATGGCGGCTCCGGCAATCAACCCACCGAAGACGAGTTCGGTGCCGAGCGATTCGCCTTCGACTTCGCCTTCCTCGGCAGCGCCAGCCTTCAGAACTTCGGCACAGGCGACGCCTTCGGGGAATTTCAGGTCGGTCGATTCGACGACGATTGCGCGGCGCATCGGGATCATCATCAGGATGCCCAGCAGCCCGCCGGACAGAGCAATCAGCGATGTCGTCCAGAAATCGAACTCGGACCAGATGCCTGTCAGGATCAAGGCCGGCATCGTGAAGATGATCCCCGCCGCCAGCGACTCCCCCGCCGACGCACTCGTCTGCACGATGTTCGCTTCGAGAATCGACCGACGGTTGAAGACACCTCGCAGAATCCCTGTGGCCAGCACGGCTGCGGGGATCGACGCCGAAACCGTCATGCCCACCCGCAGGCCGAGATACACATTCGCGGCCCCCATCACGACGGACAGAACCAGACCCGTTGTCAGCGACATCGCGGTCAGTTCGCGCCGACTACTCTGAAAATCGTTCTGCAGATTGGCACTCGCATTCGACATGGTCACTCCAGACGACGACAGGTTGCTCGCAATCAGGCCGCAACGGCAACGTACAGCCTGGCGGATTTCCACGGATCGAAACAGCCGGACAACTGTCTTGCCGGGACTTCATTCGGTGCCCAGAATCCGAGCCGAGCGGCACGGAATTCTCAGGCGATCGTTGCGTGCGAAGTGTGCCCTTCGGGTCTCGAAATCGCGAAAGGTCAGAACGATGAAGAAATCGACCATCGCCGCCGTGCTCAACTTCGTGATCCCTGGAGCCGGCCTCTGGTATCTCGGACGTAGATCGTGGGCTGCAGCGAATGTACTGGGAGCGACAGCCCTGGTGCTGGGCATCACCGCGACGGGGCAGCTTTCCGAGCAGATTCACTATGTGATTCTCGCCGTCGCAGCTGGATCAGCGGGGCTCGCACACGCAGCCGGCTCAAGGATGGATCAGTAATCGTCGGGCGAAGGACAACTCAGTCCTTCTCGTCCTCGATCTCGCCAACAAGTTCTTCCAGAACGTCTTCCAGAGTCACGACGCCCAGTGTCCGACCGCCCTTCGTGACGACTCCCTGGTGAATGTGCTCGTCGCGAAAGACCACCAGCATCTGGTCGGACCGGCTGTCGGCATCGAAACGCAGAATGCGT
>JAPOLP010001188.1 GCA_029977045.1 Planctomycetota bacterium | reverse complement strand
CAGAAGCGACGTCGGGCCTGAACCTGGCGAAGGCCGTTTACATGGAGGTCAACGTCCATCCCGATGACCAGGTGGGCGAAGCCGAGTACGTGATCGATCTCTGCAAACGCGACGACAACCCGATGGCGGGTGCCGTGATCGGTGGCTCGCCGCAGTCGAGCGGCTTCAGGAAGTACATCACACCGTACCTCAACAACAACTACATCAAGGGCGTCCGGACCGTGCTGCATGATCCCGATCGTAAGCAGGGAATGTGCCTTGAGCCGCAGTTTGTCGAGAGCGTCCGGCTGCTCGGCGAGCACGGCAAGCGATTTGATCTCTGCATGAGGCCCGACGAGCTGCTCGACGGAGCAAAGCTGGCCGACAAGTGCCCGAAGACGCGATTCGTGCTCGACCACTGCGGTAACCTGAGCGTGCAGAACAAGGACGCCGACCTGCGAGCCAAGTGGGAAAAGGGAGTCCTCGAACTCGCCGCTCGCCCGAACGTCGTCTGCAAGATCTCCGGCATCATCGTGACTGCAGACCGTGAGAACTGGACTGCCGACGATCTCGCGCCGAACATGAATTTCTGCATGGACACCTTCGGCGAAGACCGAGTCATGTTCGCCGGCGACTGGCCCGTCTGCACACTGACGGCCCCGTTCCGCAGCTGGGCCGAAGCACTGCAGACGATCGTCAAAGACCGCCCGCTCGCCTTCCAGAAGAAGCTGTTCCACGACAACGCGGTGAAGTTTTACGAGTTGGGATAGCCGACAATCGGCTCAACTGAAGCCAGAGTCGCCGCATGGATGAATCGCGACAGAAGCTGTTTCAGCGGACTCGGATGGTCGGGCTGCTGACGCTGTGCAGTCGCGTGCTGGGACTGATTCGCGATGCGGCGATGGCGCGACAATTTGGTAACGGCGTCATTATGGACGCGTTCACCGTCGCGTTTCGGGCACCGAATCTTGCGCGGCAACTGTTTGGCGAAGGCGCGTTGTCGACGGCTTTTCTGCCTGTATTCCTGCGGGATATCGAGCAGCACGGGCGGGAGACTGCGTTTAAAACGGCGTCGGCGGTCATTGCCGCTGCGGGAGTCGCACTTCTGGGGCTGGTCATTGTCGCGGAAGCTTTGCTGCTCGCGCTGTGGCTGATGCTTGACCTCGGAGCTGAGGGGCAGCTGCTGCTCGGGCTGCTCGCGTCGCTGACTCCGTACCTGCTGATGGTCTGCCTCCTCGCCCAGACGTGTGCCGTCATGCAGGGACTCGGCCAGTTCACTGCGCCGGCCTGGTTTCCGGTCATGCTCAACGTGCTGTGGATCGGAGCGATCTTTCTTGCAGGAGCATTGTTCGAGACTGACGAGGCACGCATCTATGCGATTTCGTGGTCGATCGTCGTCATCGGAGCCGTTCAGTTTGGGCTGTCGATTCCGACGCTACGACAGATTGGCTTTCGGTTCGACTGGGACTGGTCTTCCGGTCGGCAGCGGGTCCGCGAGATCGCAACAGTGATCGTACCTGTTCTGCTCGGTTTGTCGGTGACGCAACTCAATACACTGTGCGACAGCTTGTTGGCCTGGGGCCTGACAGTGCCGTCAGACGGAAGCGATTCCGGTTGGCT
>JAPOLP010001122.1 GCA_029977045.1 Planctomycetota bacterium | reverse complement strand
GTGAGGAACGCGGTCAGTCGCTGTTGTTCGAGGTCCGTCGCGGCTCGCTGGAACAGCGTCTGGTAGACATGGCGGATGCGGGACTCGTCGTCGGGCAGCTTCGACAGTGAGCTGGCGAAGACGCCGGCCTGGTCGTGGAAGAACGGGTCGTTGATGAAGTACAGGGCCTGTGTCGGGACGGTGGTTGTGTCGCGGACCGGCGTCGAGGCGTTTGGATCGGCCCCGTCGAACAGGGCGAGGAACGGGTGACGCCGTTGACGCTGAACCATTAGGAAAGCGCTGCGGCGATTCGTTTCGTAGACCGCATTGAACGGGTTGTGCTGCGTGAACGACCAGGTGTTCTCGGGCGGGAACGGGTGCGACTCGCCGCTCGTCGTGTCGAGCTGGCCTGACACGGTCAGCAGACTGTCGCGGAGTTCCTCGGCAGTCAGGCGGCGGCGAGTGAAGTGCGACAGCCAGCGGTTATCCGGATCGCCCTGGCTCGGTACTGCGGATGCTCGCTGATACGCGGCGGTCTGCATGATCAGCCGATGCAGTTCTTTGATGCGGTAGCCGCTGGCGACGAAGCGAGCGGTCAGCCAGTCGAGGAGTTCGGGATGCGTCGGTGCTTCGCCGCGTGCTCCGAAGTCGTTTGACGATCGGACGAGGCCTCGAGCGAAGTGCCAGCCCCAGATTCGGTTGACGATGACTCGTGCCGCGAGCGGATTGCCGGCAATCCAGTCGGCCAGTTTAGCCCGACCGCTACCGCCTTCTGCCGCAACCGTGTCACCGCCGAAAATCGTCAGCCAGCGTCGAGCGACCTCGTCGCCAGGCTGCTCGGGATCGCCGCGTTTCTGGAAGTTCGCATTGTGCGGCTGAGATTCAATGACGGCATACGCGACGGGGATCGCTGGCGGCTCCGGACGCGGTGGCTGTTCCGAGGAAACCTGCTTTCCGACGGCAGCGAGGCCAGCTCCAAATTCCGGTGACGCGAAGTGTTCGAGCCGGAAGCTGACACCGTTGAGTCCGCCTGCCGGATGCGCGTCGGTCACGGTTCCTCGCACCTGGTACGTTCCGTCTTCGGGGCAGACCCAGGCAACGGCGACGTTCTGAGTCGGGCCCGGATGAACGAAGAAGGCTCGCGGCGGCAGCGTCGTCCAGACGGCGGCGGGTTCGCTTCCGGCGGTGACGATCGCTGACGGCAGCTCGCCTCTGGCCCAGCCCTGCAGGCCGGCGACGCCGTTGATGTTCTGTTTCCGGTCCCGCAGAAACGTCGGGCCGTCGCTGACATCCAGCAGGCACCAGAGTGCTCCGTCCTGTTCGATTGCCGGCCCGCCTGCCGTGAAGCGATCGATCAGACCCTCAGGGTTCCAGGTGCGGCGATCAGTGCCAGACGTCAGTGAGATTTCGAGTTCGACCCGCGTCGTATCGGCTCCGTGATTCGCGTTGGGCAGGATCGTCATTTGCAGGACCTCGCCTTTACGCAGCATGAGATTGCTGAGCTGACCCTCTCGCCCTGCGTGAATCGACGTTGCTTTGCCTTCTTCGACGGCGGCTTCAGCGAGCACACTCGACGCTGCGGTCGCGAGTTCCTTCAGACGCTGAGCCTGATCGGCGATCGACTTCTCCCACTGCTCGAACTTCGCCAGTTCGGCTTGATAGCTGGCGGTCAGAGCGTCGACTTCCGATTGCGGAGCCAGCGGCACGAGATCGCGGGGCTGGCCTTTTGGCTCGCAACCGGGGAACGCGAAGCGAGTGCTCTCGAAGATGCCGTACAGCGCGTAATAGTCCTGCGAATCAACCGGGTCGTACTTGTGATCGTGGCAGCGGGCACAGCCGAGCGTCAGCCCTAGGAAGTTCTTGCCGAGGTTGTCGATCACGTCCTCGTGCGTCAGGTACATGTCCTTATCGATGTCGTGCCCGAACCGCCGGGCGATCGCCAGGTAGCCCGTCGCGACGATTCCCTCGGCACGGCGCTCGCCATCCTGATCCGCCGCGAGAATATCTCCGGCAAGCTGCAGTCGGACGAATTCGTCAAACGGCGTATCGCGGTTGAACGAGTCGAACACCCAGTTGCGGTATCGCCAGGCGTGAGGCAGTGGCCGGTCGGTGTTCTCGCCAGCTGTGTCGGCATAGCGAACGACGTCGAGCCAATGTCGGCCCCAGTTCACACCGTACTG
>JAPOLP010000164.1 GCA_029977045.1 Planctomycetota bacterium | reverse complement strand
GTTTTCAAGGCTGACGTTAAGCGAGGTCCCAGACAGGAGCGTCCGCGCCTGCAGCGTCTCGATCCAGGCGACCTTGGCGTGCGACCGATTCGACCAGCCTCGTCGCCGATTTCTTCTCGCCAGATGGCGTAACGCTTTTGCCCGCATTGATCTGTAGCCCCTTCCCTGGGGTGGCTGCTTGAGACCTTGATTTGAGAAGTCTCAACGCTGGAATCTCAGTCGCGTCCGTGACTGTCCACAGTTGTCTTTTCGGTCGTTCAGATGCTGCCGCGATACGGATTCTGGGTGAACATTCTCTTTGGGGATCACGGCTTTATCTGATGTGTTCAAATGCCCCAGATTGCCGGAGTTTTGTGCCTGGGCATGTGTCGCAGTTGCTGAAACAGGCGAAGTTGTGGGGAAACCAGGGTGCTTGATGAAGCAGGGGGCTCCGACGGGGGCGTCGTGGAGAAGATGAACTCATCCGCGATCTCAGGAAGTTGCTTCCAATGTGTTCCCGGGTGCTGGTTGCGACCACGCCTGACCGCCGCCGACGGACTGCAGTTAGTCAAACTGCAGCAGCTTCTGGCCTTCCGCGGGCATTGAGTCCAGAGCCTGTTTCAGACGGGCGTGGGCATCGGGAGCGGCTGAGGAGGGCAGGGCGGACTTCTCGTCGACGTCGGTCGTGACGTTGAAGAAGCTGCCGTCGCCGTAGAGTTTCCAGGTTCGGTCGCGGACGAAGCGTTTTGCTTCGCCTCGTTCAGGACGCGGGTGGTAGAAGCAGAACATCCATTCGCGCGATGGGCCGGGTTTGCCGGTCAGTGTCGAGGCGAAGCTGATGCCGTCGATGTTTTTCGGGACGGGGGCTCCAGCGAGGTCCTGGAGCGTCGGCAGGAAGTCGGAGAAGTCGACGAGCTGATCGGTGACCTGGCCGGGCTTGATCGTGCCCGGCCACCAGGCGATCAGAGGTTCTCGCGTGCCGGAGTCGGTCGTTGATCCCTTGCCGCCGCGGATCGAGCGGTCACCGAGTTGCGAGGTGATTGCCTTGTTGGTGCCGTTGTCGCCGGTGAAGAGGATCAGTGTGTTGTCGGCGATGCCCAGCTCTTTCGTGTGGCTGACAATGCGGCCAACGAGCTTGTCCATGTACGCGACCATGTCCTCAAAGTTGCGCTGATTGTCCCTGCTGTTCCGTGACTGGCTGTCGGGTGTTGGCAGGAACGGATTGTGGACGAGGATCATCGGGTAGTAGACGAACATCGGCGCGTCGCCGTCCGCGTGCTCGGTCATGAAGTCGAGCAGGTAGTTGGTGACGATGTCCGGTCCGTAATCGTCCTTGTCGAACTGCGTTGTTTTGCCGTCGATCGTGAGCTGCGGATTCCAGAAGCGGTCGCCGAGGTTTTCGACCTGCCACAGACAGTGGTGGTCGAAGCCTGTGTCCTGCGGCAGGCTGCCTTTTCCACGGAACTGCTTCGCGTAGTGCTCGGCACCGAACAGCTGCCACTTGCCACCGATCGCGGTCTTGTAGCCGGCTTCCCTGAGGTAGTGCCCGAATGTCTTCTGGTCGCGACGCAGCACGGAGAACGCGGCGTAGTTCCGGACGTTCGAGATGCCGGTCATGATTTTGACACGCGTTGGAGTACACAGCGGCTGCGAGTAGCAGTGCTGGAACCGCAGTCCCTCAGCGGCCATCCGGTCGAGATTCGGCGTCTTGTACTGGCGGCTGCCGTAGGCCCCGAAGCACTCGTACCCGACGTCGTCGGCCATGATCAGGATGATGTTCGGCGGTTTTGCGTGAGCTGTCGTAGTGAGTGCCGAAAGGACGAAGGCAAGGGCCAGGAAGAGTTTCATAGCTGGTGGCCGTGGTTGATGGAGCAGGGCGTTGAGGTGTCGTCGGGACAGGGGCGTCAACGGACTGAAGTCCGTTCTACGGAAAGGACCGGATAGCTTGCGCCGTTCCGCTACTTAAAAGGGGATCCGCAGGCCGTCCCAGGCAAGTTCGACTCCGGCGGGGAGTCGGGCGTTGGTGGCTTCGTGTTCGAGGCTGTGGGAGATGTGCGTCAGGAATGTCCGTTTCGGACGGACGCGATCGGCGACGTCCAGGGCCTGATCGACACTGAAGTGTGTCGGGTGCGGCTTGTCACGCAGGGCGTCGATGATCAGGACGTCGAGGCCCTCCAGCAGCGGGAAACTTTCGTCGGGGATCCGGCTGACGTCGGTGCAGAAGGCGACGTTGTTGATGCGGAAGCCCAGGACCGGCAGGCGACCGTGGAACAGCCGGATCGGGACGATTCTCAGGCCAAGGACCTCGAAGGGGTGCTCATCGATTCGCCGCAGATCGAACTGCGGGATCGCGTTCCTGTGTGCTTCGGGTGGCGGCGGTCGAAAGGCGTAGTGGAACGCCGAGCGGATGTTGCTCTCGGTGAATTCCTCGCAGTAGATCGGGAACGCGTGGCCGAGGCGGTGCGCAAAGAGACGAGTGTCGTCGAGACCGAAAAGATGGTCCGCGTGGCCGTGAGTGAAAATCGCCGCGTGGGCCAGCGGGATGCGTTCGCGGATCAGTTGCAGACGCAGTTCCGGCGACGTGTCGATCAGAATCGTGCCGTTCGGCGTGTGGATGGCGACGCCGGTTCGCGTGCGGTGATTGCGCGGATTTGGCGAGCGGCACGTTTCGCAATCGCAGCCGATGACCGGGACGCCGACGCTGGTTCCCGTCCCGAGCAGAACCAGTTCGCGGATGGGCGATTCGCCATCTGGTGACGAGGCTGCAGGGCTGCCGGCTGTCGAGTTGTACGAGAAGCCGGCTGGGGCGGTCATTCGTCAGTCCGTTGAGATTGGGGTGTCAGTCACTTTTCGACTGGCGGTGCGGGAACCGTGTCGCTCGACTCATCGTCGACAGAGCCCGGATCGCTTGCCGGTCGGACGCCGAGGATAATCGCGCGCGGCGGGCGACGCGACGGCTCGAACGGTTTGTCGTTTGTCTCGCCGGTCTGTGCGTCGTCTTCGCGAGGAACGGTCCGAGGTGGGACGTCGTTGAGTGGCTCCTTGACGGGCATCGGTGGTGCATCGTTGCCAGCCAGCGAGTTGCCGACGTCGGCGGGTGACGGGGTTCGGGCGACGGGCGTGTCGAGCGTTGCCGGGCTCGGTTTCCAGGAACCGTCGAGCGGCACGCTGACGTCCGCGTAACGGATTTCGATTGGCGAGGCGGACTGCCACCACGGAGCGGCTGGTCGCGTTCCGGCCTGCGATCGCAGTGGGGCTCCCATCGTGACGAAGAGTACCGCAGGTTCTTTAGTGACCGATGGTGCGGCGTACTCAAATCTCAGCACTGATCCGACAAGGCTTTGACCGCCGTTGCTCGAACTGAACGGGTTGCCGGATTCGATCGCTCGTGGATAACGAAAGACGTAACCGCCCGCTGCGTGCGTTTCGAGTTTCGGACGGGACAGGCCGCCAAGCGTGCGTGCATCGGCCTGCGTCGACGCGGTCGGTACGGACTGGCCGGGGAAGTAGAAATTCAGCGAGCGAATTGTTTCCGGCTGCCAGCTTGAGCCACAGGCGACCAGCAGATCGTCGGTGCCGAAGCGCGGTTCGATCGCCACGCGGATCGAGTTCTGCAGGCCGGTGAGCACGTTGCCCGGCGTTCGCGTGGGGCCGAGTTTCGAGAGGCACTGCACGATGCTGAGCATCGGGACGTTAACGATGAAGTCCGCGTCGGACAGTTTCTCCGCCATCTCATCCAGGCGGTTCTGCCGGTAGTAAAGCCCCAGCAGCGCAACCGAACTTAACTGCTGTTCGAGACCGACATCGAGGTTCCGCAGGATGGCGTCTTCAGCCTCCTCAATGCGGCCATTGGCTTCGAGCACCTGGGCACACATCAGATTCGCTGACCAGACAGACGGCGAATACGTCAGTGCCTCGCGGGCCGTTCGGTCGGCGCCGGGCTGGTTGAGGTGCTGCTGAATGATCGCGCGGTTGGCGAGTGCGGCGGTGAGCATGTCGTCGCGGCGGAAGTGGCCGTGAGCGAGGTCGGCGAGTTTGTCGTAGGTCTGAGCCGCTTCGTAGAACTGGCCGAGTCCCTGCTGCGTCCGCCCGACGTAGTACCAGTACGGCGGGTAGCACTCCATGAAGGATTCCATCCGCTGCAGGACTCGCAGCCGGGTTTCGAGGTCCTCTTCACGAATTGCATTGGAGAGCGCATCGAGGTCAGTGCCGCGCACCAGCCAGCGGTCCGGAATGTTCTTTTCCTTGGCCTGCTTCCAGAAGGTGTCCAGGAACTTTGACGACTTGGTGACGACCTCAGTCATCCGGTTCTTTTCGACCTTCCACTTGTCGAAGTCCCGGTTCCATTGCAGGTCGCGGTAGTCGAGCCAGGAGCGGACTCCCGTGCGGGCCAGGCCGTCGATGGACATCGTGGCCGTCTGAGCGAGAACGACAAAGGCTGTGGCCTCGATCTCGCGGAACAGAGCCTTCTTGTACTTGTCTTCAAAAATCTCCTCTTCCTTTGCGGCGATTTCGATTCCGCCGATCTCGTCGAGCACCGCCGAGTACAGGTTGATGACTTCCTGATCGCCGATCCCGTTGAGGTTCAGGTTGTCAAGAATCTTGATCCGCTCTTCGTACAGCACATCCTTGAACTGCGACGAGCGGATCCGGTGGAACGACGCCTTGCAGTAGTTGAGCGCGATGGCTGTCGCCCGCCCACGGCTGTCGGGATCCACGTTCGGAGCGGTGGCCGAATCCTTCGCGGCCAGCAGTTCGCCAGGCAGTAGCAGAGCAGTCAGCATCCAGGTGCAGAGGAGAGTTCGGAGTGACATCTCAGAGGAACCTTTGACAACGGAATGCGGCAGGCAGCGAGATCGTAGCGAGACCAACGGGCGACAGAGCGGAGGCAGTGTGTGGGAACGCGGACGAGGTTCGCGAAATGAACGCGAAGTTCGCGCGTGCACAACTCTACTGGTCCCGTTGAACCGGACTTTGATCGCAGTTGTGCCGCTGACCGTTTTGCAGCAGAACGTGGCCGACTGGTCCGTCTGGGAAATGCCTGCGGGCTACTGCGCTGCCGGAGAATCTGGCACAGCCGTCAGAATCGGATAGCGCCAGAAGCGTGGCGTCGCAGATCGCCTGACGGTGCGACGCTACAGAATCGTCCAGGAACTCAGGTCGTCGACGACGTCTGCTTCCTCGTTAGTGTCTGAACCCGCTTCCTGGCGGTCGTCTGCTGACGCGTCGCTTTGGAGTTCGACTGTCGCGGTATGGTCGATGCTGTTTGTCGCTTCCGGAGTTGCCTCGTCGTGTTCGTCATCCGCGATGATGGCGAAGTCTGGGATCATCTCTGCGTCGTCGGTAGCCTCGTCCGCAGGTTCAACGTTGTCGTCTGTCAGAGCCGCTGGTTCTGTGACAGTGATTGTGTCCTTCGGTGCTGGGGCGGCGGCAGCGCCTTCGTCGACGCCGAGCAGTGCCGACCAGTCGTCGAGTGTCGCTCCGTACGGTCGGAACTTCTCGAGCGTCCCGGTTTCTTCGAGGTACAGCAGAGCGCGGTTCTGGCCGAGACGTCCGGCGGCGGGACTGTCGATGAAGTTGCTGGAGTCTGTCGCGCTCATCTGGAAACCGACGCGCAGTTCGAGTTCCCGCATCGTCTGGCTGGTCATCCAGCGGGAAGCGTTGTTGTAAGTGTCAGCCCAGACTACGACGTGGATCCCGGCTGCTGGACCGTTTTTCAAAATCTCAACGAACTGCTTCGCAGGCGTTGCCGCAGCCTGTTTTGACGACGAGAAGCTGTAGTCGTCCTCGTCGCGACGCAGGTCGCGGAAGCGGCCCAGGTTGTCGATGAATAGGAAGACTGGCGGCTGCGGTTCTCGATCCTGACGGGACTGAAGTTCCGCATGCAGGTCGCTGATGATCGACGTAGCGTCATTCGGGCCACCGACTCGGATGTTGTGCGGCAGTAGTTCCGCCAGTTCACTCCAGAACTCAACCGACGGCGCGTCGGCGAGTTCGCCATCGAGCACGTAAAGCTGCGCGGTGTGTCTCGCGCACGCTCCACTTTGCGGAGCCGGAGCCGTGACGGAGTTGTCAATTTGCAGGTTGGCGAAGCTGAACGACTTCATGGCGTCGAGCTGGGACTGCATGGAGGCTGTGTCGCTCGCGTCGCCGGCTGTCGCCGCAGGACCGGAGGGCTTGCGCCCTTCCGCTACACCGGACGACGAGGACTCGCTTTCGAGCGAGTCGTCTGACGCGACGGGTTCGATCTGTGAGGCTGCCGTGACGAAGACGGAGGCCATGATGCCTCGTGCGCCCTGCTGGCTCTGGCCGACGATCAGCAGGTTCGCTCCGGCGAGGCGGCGGAAGCGGACTGTCGTGTGCGGCTTGATCGCGACGGCCTCGCCCAGCCACGCGGTTGTGACCAGTGATGGCTGTGGTTCGTTCGTGACCAGTTCGACGAGTTCGCGATTGTTGGACGGGCTGGCCGGGACGTTGCCCTCGAACACGATCGGCGGTGTGTACTCGATGTTTTCCTCAGCCGTCTGATGGCGGACGTCTTCGAGCAGGCTGTCGCGGCGGTCGTCGTTCAGCCACGCGATCTGGAACGGGTGGTTGCCTTCCAGCAGGCCGTTCGCGTCGTTGTAGATTGCCTCGCCGGGCCGAGTCAGCAACCGGGCGGCGGTGTTCTCTTCGCTGAGGATCAGGTGCGCGTCGGACTCGCTGCACTGCAACGCGATGCGGACGGCAACCTGGCCGAGCGTGCTGCGGGCCAGTGAGTACGCTCCGCCGAGCGTCTGCGATCCGAGCATGACATGGATGCCGAATGCGCGGCCCTGGCGAACCAGGCGATCGAGCAGCAGCGACGACTGCTGCGACAGTCGGTCGTCCTCAGTGAAGAATTCCTGAAACTCGTCGATCAGCAGCATGATTCGCGGCATCCGTTCGGGATTCGCGTCGCGAAAGCCGGCGATGTCCTGCACGCCTCGTTCGCGAAACAGGTCGCCGCGTTCCTTCAGGATCTCGTCCAGGCGTTCGAGAACGCTGAGGCCGAATTCGCGGTCACTCTCGATCGCGATCACGCGAGCATGCGGCAACCGGTTGGCCGCATACGTTTTGAACTCGACGCCCTTCTTGAAGTCGATCAGATAAAACTCAATCTCGTCCGGGCTGTAATGCAGGGCGAGATTCGTGATCAGAATGTGCATGAACGTCGATTTGCCGGAGCCCGTCTTACCGGCGATCAGAACGTGCTGCGAAGTGCCTTTTCCCAGCCGCATGTGCTGCAGTTTCGTCGCGCCGGCACGCCCGAGCGGGACATCGAGCCCCTTGCGGCTGTCCTGCTGCCATAGCGTGCGTGGAGCGACGCGGTCGAACGAAACTTCGACGCGCCGCGCGTCCTTCGAGGCGTCGCCAACGCGTTTGACGATCCGCACGAATTCGTCTGGCTCCGGCACATCCTGCATCGTCAGCGGCAGCCAGTTGATCCGCTCGTCGTCGAAGGCGAACGTGCCGTCGTGCCAGGTGAGGCAGGTTGCTTCTTCGGCAGCTGCTTCGAGCTTGAAGTTCGGTGGCATCGTCAACTGCGGGTCGACGCTCATTAGGGTGTACACGCCGCAGCGCGGACCGCTCGACAGAATGCTGATCAGTCGTCGCGCGGCCTGCTCGCTGAAGTTCGACGGGAAGCCGGCGATTACCAGGAAGTGGTACGGCTCGGCCACTTCGCCCGCGAAGTCGTTGTACTCCTCGATCGTCTTGAACTCATTCCGCAGGTACGTCTGGAAGACCGTTTCCATATGCTCGGTCAGGTCACCGAGCCGCTGTTCGATGTGCGTGGACTCGGTCCAGATGCGGCTGGTGACGAGCAGTTCGTCGTAATCGACCAGGTGCATGAACGCGGAGAAGTTCTCCCCGAGTCCAATAGGATCAATGATCGTGAAGCGGACCTTGCCTGGCGGCAGCGTCGTCAGCAGTCTCAGCATCGCGACTCGCAGCACGTTGACCGCTGCCTGCCTGCCCTCGCTGCCCGTCGCGCGAATGAGCATCGACGTCTGGTCTGGAAACGGCAGCATGGCCGGCAGGGGAAAGTCGGTCACAGGCGGAGTCAGACGCTCGTCCTCTGGCAGGCCGTATTCGATGTCGTCCAGGCTGAGCCGGAAGTTGCCGAGATTGACGCCCGCCGGAATGGCCGACGTCGGAGTCCAGCTTCCAAAGGCGAGGTCCGCCCAGGTCTGCGAGATCGCAGCGGCGTCCAGGTTCATCTGCTCGGCCACGAGTCGCGTCTGATCGACTGCTGACAGCCATTCTCGGGTCATCTCGTTCCAGTCGGTATTGAACTGCTGATTGATGGCCGTCAGGTTGGCCTGTCGCAGTTCGTCCAGACGTTTGAGATCCCACTCATACCGCGCCTTTAGTTTGTCGAGTCGCCCTGGATACTCGCCATGCGCGACTTCGAGTGCCTCGTCACGCTGCGTCGTCAGCGACGCCATCATTGCGGGATAACGCTCGTTGGCCGAATTGAGTGCCTGAGCGCGACGGTTTGTGTACTCGTTCTTCAGTCGGTCATAGCGTTCCTGGTTCTTCAGCAGCCGAGTGTCACGTTCGTTGACGAGCTTTCCGAACCACTCGTCGAACTCCTTGCGACGTCTGGCGAGTTCCCGCTCGGTGACGCGTTTCCAGACCGAACTGGTTGTCCTCGCGGCGACAAGTGATTCTGCCGCCTGTTCGTAAAGTGCTTCGATCTTGCCTCGCGCAACTGCAAAGGCGATGCCCAGCAGCATGGCCGACAGCAGCAGGCCACCGAGAGAAAGCAGGCCGATCCATTCGTGCTGCGGCGGATTCTTGAGGTTGAGCCAGTTGGGGTCGACGATGGCGAAGGCGGCTCCGGTCAGCGCTGCGGTCAGCAGCAGAAACAGAACCAGAGGGACGAAGCCACCAAACAGCAGTGGCAGTTTGCGACGTTTCAACTGGGTACAGGTTTCCCGGAATGTCTCGCTGGCAGTCTCGAACTGTTCGATCAGCACGTCGGACGAGCCCGTTGGCTTTTGAGGCTGTGGCAGTTCGGGGTCGGTCCACATACGACGCTTCTTCAGTGTCGCGATTGTCGACTCGTTGAGTTCGTCGAGTTCCTTTTCGATCGCTACCAGGTGCTCGCCGGTGTTGAGCGTGTTGTGTTCAAACTGCTCGAACTGCTGCTTTGGCGAGCCGCCAGCGTTTTCGTCGAAGTACGAAACGACCATCCATTTCGTCTCGTCGAACTCCTGCGTTGCGGCGGACATGTCGCGGTCGAACTGGCCGTTGATTGCGTGGAGTGCCTCGTCATATTCCTCCGACGCTGCGGAGTAGTGTGCCTGGAAATGCCTGCCGGCCTCGGCGCACTTCCGGTCGTATTCCGACTGCAGTTGCTGGCGCTGAGATTCGTACTCGGCGGTGACCTGTTCCCGCTCGGTGGTTGAACGGTCGGATTCGGCAGCGAG
>JAPOLP010001111.1 GCA_029977045.1 Planctomycetota bacterium | reverse complement strand
CGGCAGACGCGATCAGCAGACATTTGAGACTTCGGTGCGGCATGGCGTGGCTCCAGCGTGGCGGACGGGTTCCGCTGACGTGCCTGGGCATGGTAGTGTCAGCTGATGTCTGTTGCCGAACCACCGACGCGAGGAGTCGAACGATGACGCAGAGCAGAATCTCTCGGCGCGATTGCCTGGCACGAAGCTGTGCCATCGCAGGCGGAGTGCTGGCCGGAAGTCTGAGCGTCGCTCAGGCGGCAGGACGCGAACGGTTGAGTTTCGCGATCTTCAGCGACACGCACATCGGTTATCGAGGCAGCGACTCGGCAAGGATTCAGTGGCAGAAGACGGCGGACGAACTGGCGAAGCTCGACGTCAGCTTTCTGCTGCATCTGGGAGATGTCGTCGACGGCGGGCAGGTCGAGCTGTATCCGGTTTACCGCGAGATTCGCGAGCGGATCACTCGGCCGGTCTACGAGATTCCTGGCAACCACGATCCGGCGGACGCGTTCGCTAAGCACGTTCGCCAGCCGATCGACACCGTCGTTGATCACGGCTGGCTGCGCTGCATCCTGCTCAACAATGCTCACCGCGATTCGCACGACGGCTTCTTTACCGAGCAGCAGCTCGACTGGCTGTCGAGACAGCTTGAGGCAACGAAACGCGACGGGCTGTTGGCGATTATCTGCTGCCATGTGCCCGTGCATTCCAACCGGCATCCGGATCGAGGCTGGTACGTCAAACCGGAACACGGCCAGAAGCGGTTTTACGAGCTGATGTCAGCGCACCGTGACGAGCTGATCGGCGTGTTCCACGGGCACTTTCACAACGGTATACGCGGCTGGGACGATCGGGCTCCGCTGCACGAGATCAGCTTTCCGTCGGCTCTGTACAACCAGAATCGCGGCCTCGAAGAAAAGCAGGCTCCCGGCTTCAACCCGGTCGAGTTCCGCCCCGGTTATACGCTCGCGACGATTGATCAGGGCAAGCTCTCGCTGGAATACCGTCCGACGGGAGCAAAGCCGTCAGTGACCGTCAGGCTGAATCATGTCTGACGAACGGCCTGTCGAGAAGGTGGCCGGCTAATTCGAACCGCTGATCGCTGGCAGCAATCGCAGCGGGCGGTCGGCGGCGATTTCGCGGAAGACTTCCTTCAGTTGCGACTCGTACTCTTCGATGGTTCCGCCGCCTGGCACGTTGAAGTGCTTGCCACCGGTGATGTCGGCGATCTGCTGCATGAGCGCGGTGTCGGCGCTGAGTCCCAGACTGATCGTCATGACGCGAATCTCGGCATCATCACACAGGTTGGCCTGTGTGATGGCGTAAGCCTCGGCATAGCCGCTGGGCTGGTTCGCAACGCCGTCAGTCAGGAGCACCATCATGCGGAACGCGTTTGGCCGAGCGTTCGCTTCGAGTTCCTCGCGGGCGATCTTCATCCCCGCACCGATGTTCGTCATGGCATCGTAGTGAGACGCCTGACGCTGCCGGTACAGCGGGCGAACCGCTTCGAGATCGCTGGTCAGTCCTGATTCGAGGATCGCTCCGGCGTTGCTGGTGTGCGTGTAGATGCTCAGCCCCAGCCGGTCGTCGGCTGAAACTTCCTGGATGTAGTTGATCAGTTCGTCGGACGCATTCTTGGCGGCTTCCAGCGGCTGAGTCGGACAGACCCACAGGCCAGGGGTCTGCGAGTAGTTGGCCCGTTTTTCGTTCCAGTAATTGATCAGACACATCGTCGCGTACTGATAACGGAACCCGGCGGTGTTCACGTTGCCCGACGTGTTGACATAGTTGATGAAGTCGGACCATGAACCGGACGGGTGCGGGTAACTGACGGCGTCGAGGCCGAGGTACTCCTCAATGTCGTCGTCGTAGAAGTCGAACTGCTCGCCGTTGCCAGTGCCGTTGAGAACGGCGTTCGAGCCGGACAGGACCCAGACACGTCGAATCTGGCGGTCGTCTGCAAAAGTGCCGGTCAGGCCACTGAGATTGTTGAAGGTCTCGTAGTTGCCGTTCTTGTCCCGCAGAACCACTTTGGTCAGCGGCAATGTGGATGTGACGTGGACTTCGTCGCCGCGATACTCGACCTCTACGTGCGGAATGCCGGATTCCGTGTCTTCGGGAACGCCGCCGACGGTCAGCCAGTCAGGCGTGAACGGCATCGATCCGTAAGCGGGAGAGCCAAGGGCCGTCCACATGTTGGTAATCGCTGTCGTGATTGAGTCGATTCCAAGAGCGTTCGCAGATTTGAACTCGGTGTCGTCGTTCATCGATCCG
>JAPOLP010000266.1 GCA_029977045.1 Planctomycetota bacterium | reverse complement strand
AGAGTCGCACCAGTTCCCACCCGAGAACACCTGGTCGTTCACGCAGCACAACCCGTTCAACGCGGTCTACGAGACGAATCGCCGCAGCGCTTTCCTGATGGTTCAGCGTCAACGGCGTCACCCGTTACTCGCTCTCTTCGACGGAGCCGACCCCAACGCGTCGACGCCAATCCGCGACACAACCACCGTCCCGACTCAGGCCCTGTACTTCATCAACGACCCGTTCTTCCACGACCAGGCCGGAGTCTTCGCGGCGTCACTATCAAAGCTGCCCGACGACCAGACCCGCATCCGCCATGTTTACCAGACGCTGTTTCAGCGAGCACCGACCGACCTCGAACAACAGCGACTGACCGCCTTCCTCACCGCGTATCCCGCCCCGGACCAGGAAAAATGGTCCGCCCTCACCCGAGTCCTGCTCGCCAGCAACGAATTCCTCTACGTCGACTAACCTCGTCGGCATTGCCCCGCCAGGTTCGTCACTAATGACCAATGACAACTTACCAATGACAACCCACGCCACCCGCCGCCAGTTTCTGCATTCGGCAGCCGCGAGTTCGCTGCTGTTTCCGGGGATCGTTCAGCAGTTGCTGGCCGACAGCGACGATCCGCTGGCACCGGCTCAGCCGCACTTCCCGGCGAAGGCGAAGAACATCGTCTTCCTGTTTATGACCGGAGGCGTTTCGCACGTCGACACGTTCGATCCAAAACCGGAACTGACTCGCAGCCACGGCAAGGAGATCAAAGCCGACCACCCCGAGATCAAGGATCGTCCCGGTTACGAACGCATCTTTCTGAAGCGGCCTCAGTGGGAGTTCACTCCGCATGGCGAGTGCGGCACTGAAGTCAGCTCGCTGTTCCCGCATATCGCAAACTGCGTCGACGACATGGCCGTCATCCGGTCGATGCACACGTCGCACTCCAACCACTACAACGCGACGCTCGGGATGCACACCGGCTCGTTCAACTTCTCGCGACCGAGCATCGGTTCGTGGGTGACGTACGGCCTGGGCACGCTGAATCGGAATCTCCCCGGCTTCGTCGTCATCGCTCCCCGGCAGACCTACGCCGGAACGCAGGTCTTCGCGAGCGACTTCCTGCCGGCGGCGCATCAGGGAACGCTGGTCGTCCCCGGAGCGGAGCCAGTTCGCAACGTCAACCCGCGCGTTCCGATCGACCGCCAGCGACTGGAACTCGCGGCCTTGCGGGCGTTCAACGAGGAACACCTCGCAGAACGTTCCGGAGACCCACAGCTAACAGCGAGGCTGCAGACATTCGAAACGGCGTTTGGAATGCAGATGGCCGTCCCGGACGCATTCGACTTCCGACAGGAGACAGCTTCGACACTCGACAGTTACGGGCTCCAGCCGGGGCAGACTGACGGCTTTGGCTGGCAGTGTCTCGCAGCGCGGCGGCTGATCGAACGCGGTGTGCGGTTTGTCGAGCTGATCGATACCGGCTCGTCCGGCAACTGGGACGCTCACGGCGAGATGATGACTCACGTACCGCTGGCGAAGAACGTTGACCAGCCGATCGCCGCTTTGCTCCACGACCTGAAACAGCGAGGGATGCTCGAAGACACCCTCGTCGTCTGGACGACCGAGTTTGGTCGGACGCCGTTCAACAACACCGACGACGCCAAAGGCCGCTAACACCATCCGTGGGCGTTCAGTTCCTGGCTGGCCGGTGCGGGCGTTAAACCGGGCATCGTGCATGGAGCAAGCGACGAGATCGGACTGCGGGCCGAGGACAAGCCCGTCCACGTCCGCGATCTGCACGCCACAATCCTGCATTTGATGGGCTTTGATCACGAACAGTTCACATACCGACACGCCGGCCTCGACTTCCGCCTGACGGGCGTCGAAGGCGCGCGAGTCGTCAAGGAGATACTCGCATGAAGTCCGTCCTTCTCGGGCTCACGCTCTCGTTGGTCACGCTGGTTTGCGTGAGGCCGCTCAACGCTCAGCAATCAGACGCGAAACTCGCTGCCGACTACTCCAGCCGGATTCAGCCGCTGCTGAAGAAGTTCTGCTTCGAATGTCACTCTGGCGACCGTATCGAAGCCGAAATTGATCTGAGCAGCTTCGCGACGACTGCCGACATGCGGCGCGACCTCGCGGCATGGATCAAAATCCGGGCAATCATTGAAAACCGGCAGATGCCGCCGATTGACTCGCCGCAGCCGACTGCCGACGAACGTAAGGCGATGCAGAGCTGGGTGCGGGCGTTTCTGCTCGAAGAAGCCCGTCGGCACGCGGGCGACCCTGGCCCCGTCACGCTGCGGCGGCTCAGTAACGACGAGTACAACTACACGCTCCGTGATCTGACTGGGATCGACTCGCTGGATCCCACTCGCGAGTTCCCGGTCGACGGAGCCGCCGGCGAAGGCTTCACGAATACCGGCAACGCGCAGTCGATGTCGCCGGCTCTCGTGCAGAAGTATCTGGACGCAGCGAAGCAGGTTGCCGCTCACGCCGTCCTGCTGCCCGACGGAATCACGTTCTCGTCGAGCAGTTCTCGCCGCGACTGGACCGACGAACGAGTCGCAGGCATTCGACAGTTTTACTCGCAGTTCGCCGTCGCCGATGATGTGCAGCTCGACGTTGGCGGCGCTGGCCGAGTCCCCAATGGGGGCGGAGCGATCCCACTCGCGAAGTACCTCGCGGCGACGCTTGAGGACCGGGACGCTCTTGCCTCTGGCCAAAAGGCAATTTCGGTCGTCGCCACCGAACGGGACCTCAACGCAAAGTATCTGACACTACTCTGGAACGCCCTGAATCCGTCCCTTCTCCCCCCTGAGGGGGGAGAAGGTGGCCGAAGGCCGGATGAGGGGGGCTCATCGTTGCTTCTCGACCAGCTTCGCGCCGAGTGGGAGAAGGTCACGCCAGCAGACGTCGCAAAGCTCGTCGCGCAGATCGGAGCCCAGCAACAGGTCCTGTTTCAGTACAACCCGATCGGGCACATCGGCAAGGACGGCAAATCAAAGGTCTGGCTCGACGTCGCCAATCCGCTTGTCGAGCGACGTGACTTTCTGGTTCGACTGCCTGACCAGGAAAGCGGCGACGTCTCGATCTTCCTGACCGCTTCGGAAGCGGGCGACGGACGCGATGGCGACTTTGTCGTCTGGCAAAGTCCGCGTCTGACGATCGACAACGGTCCGGACATTCTGCTTCGCGACCTGGCCGGACTGCAGCAGCGTCTGGCGGATGCGCAGAAAGACGCTCTCTCACGCACGACGGATTACCTCGCCGCCATCGCGGAACTGGAAGCAGCGGGAGCCGGCCTCAATGACGAATCACTCGCTGCCGCAGCGGCCAGACACAAACTCGATGCAAGTGCCCTCAAAGCCTGGGCGGCTTACCTGGGTGTTGGTCCAACAGAGCCAGTGATTGTGTCGGGGCACTTCGATAAGACCGAGACGCACGGCGATTACAACTTCATTCGCTCGTGGGGAACCGGAGCGACGCCGATCATTTCCGCGAACTCGTCCGACAACCAGGTTCGCGTCCCTGGCATCGCGCGAGCACACGGTGTGACCGCTCATCCGTCGCCGACGCACTTCGCGGCCTTTGGCTGGCAGAGCCCGATCGACGGTCTGGTGAAGATCGAGGCTCAGCTCTCGGACGCGCATCCCGAGTGCGGCGACGGTCAGGCCTGGTTCCTGCAGCACCGAACCAACCGCCGCGTCGGCAATCTGTGGAAGGGCCAGTTCGGCACCGGCGGTTCGGCAAAGATGGAACCGCAGCAGATCTCCGTCCGCAAGGGCGAGCTGATCTCGTTCATCCTCGGCCCGGGCGGCAACTACTACTGCGACCTGACCGAGATGAATCTGACGATCTCCGAGGTCGGCGGCGACAAGCGAACCTGGGACCTGGCCGGCGACGTGTCGAGCGACCTGCTGGCAGCCAACCCGCACGCGGACCGGCTCGGCAACGAGAAGGTCTGGCACTTCTACACCGGTGAGATGAGCAGCGTGAATCGCGACGAGGGCACACTCGTGTCCGTTCCGGCTGGCTCGCTGCTGCACCGCTGGCAGACGGAATCCGACGCAGCGAAGCGAGTCGAATTCGCGAAACAGGCTCAGCAGCTTGCGACCGGCGATCGCCCGTCTGAGGCGAACTCGCCCGATGGCATTCTTTACGAACAACTGCGAAACCTGACGCTGTCACCGCGTAGCGTTGAATCGTTGCTGGCTGGCGTCGCTCCGGACGAGCGGTTCGGCAAGCACCCGCTCGGACACAAGGCAGCTGCGACCGATCTCGTCGTGCAGGCACCTGCGATCGTCGAGTTCAGGATCCCGGCCAAACTGGCATCCGGTCGGACGCTCGTTGTCGGCGGAATGCTCGATCCGAAAGACGGTCGCGACGGAACTGTTCGTCTGGAAGCCGGTCTGACTCGCATTGAGCCATCCACCATCGGAGCCGCCAGCCCGGTCGTCGTGAACGATGGCAGTCCGTCGCGAGAACGAGTGCTCGCAGCGTTTGACGACTTCCGCGACCTGTTTCCGCCGCAGGTCTGCTACGAGCAGATCGTGCCGGTGGACGAGGTCGTCACGCTGACGCTGTTCTACCGCCAGGACGACGCTCTGCGACGGCTGATGCTCAGCGACGAGCAGGCAACCGAACTCGACCGCATGTGGGACGAACTGTTTTACGTCACTCAGGAGCCGCTGCGGTACGAGGTCGCGTTCGAGCAGATTCGCGAGTTCGCTACGCAGGACCGCCCGGACCTGGTCAAAGTCTGGGACCCGCTCAAGCCGCAGGTGCTCGCCCGAGCCAACGCGTTCCGACAGCGACTTGTCGATACTGAGCCCGCTCACCTCGAAGCCCTGCTCGACTTTGCCAACCGGCTCTGGCGACGACCACTGAGCAGTGCCGATCGCGACAGCCTCACGCAGCTCTACCGCAGCCTGCGAGCGACCGAAATCCCGCACGAAGAGGCGATCCGTCTGACGCTCGCCCGCGTGCTGACTTCACCCGCGTTTCTGTATCGACGCGAAGTGCAACCTGGCGGAAGCCAGCCCAGCTCGGTGACGGACCTCGAACTGGCCAGTCGCCTGAGCTACTTCCTCTGGTCGTCCGCCCCCGACGCCGAACTCCGCCGCCTCGCCGAAGCCAGCAAGCTGACTGACGGCGACGCGCTGACTCAACAGACGCGCCGGATGCTCGCCGATTCGAAGGCACGGCGGCTCGCGATTCAGTTCGCCGGCCAGTGGCTGCAGATCCGGAACTTCGACCAGAACGACGAGAAGAACGAGGCTCTCTATCCCGAGTTCGCGTCGATCCGCGACGACATGTATGAGGAGACCATCCGCTTCTTCGAGGACATGTTCCGCAACAACGGATCGATCCTCGATCTGGTCGCGGCGGATCACACCTTCCTGAACGAGACGCTGGCGAAGCACTACGGCATCGAAGGCATCTCCGGCGATGACTGGCAGCGTGTCGACGGTATCCGCTCGAAGCAGCGCGGCGGCATCCTGGCAATGGCCACCTTCCTGGCCAGCCAGTCCGGAGCGTCACGCACCAGCCCAATTCTGCGAGGCAACTGGATCTACGAAACGCTGCTCGGCGAAAAGCTGCCCAAGCCGCCCGCTGGGGTGCCGCAGTTGCCCGAGGAAGTCCCGACGGGACTCACGGCGCGGCAGCTCATTGAACAGCACAGCGTGGCTCCCGGCTGTTACGAATGTCACAGCCTGATCGACCCCTACGGTTTCACGCTCGAACAGTACGACGTACTCGGCCGCATCCGTCCGACGCCCGTCGACACCAGGACGAAGCTCATCGGCGGCGAGGAAGTCGCTGGCATTGACGGACTCCGCGATTACCTGCTGACCATCCGCCGCGACGACGTCGTCCGCCAGTTCTGCCGCAAACTCCTGGGCTTCGCCCTGGGCCGCGAAGTACAGCTCTCGGACGAAATCCTGCTGGCAGATATGCTCAAGACCCTGGAAGCTAACAACTACCGGTTCCATGCCGCCGTGAAGGCAATTGTCGACAGCCGACAATTTCGCGAGATTCGCGGCAGCCAGTGGTCCGACGAATAAGACACACCCTCGTTTGACCCGAAGCCGGAGGCGACGGCGTTGTTTCTTCTCGTCTTGAAGGGCCATCGCCCCCGGCTGCGGGTCAAACAAGACGCAAGTCACAACTAACCTCTGAATCGAGGACTCCAATCATGGCCTGGAAACTCTCCCGTCGAACAGTGCTGCGTGGTCTGGGCGTCAGTATGGCGCTGCCGTGGATGGAATCGTCTCGCGTCTGGGGCGATGAACCTGCCGGACGCGAGCCGTCCAGCCAGGCGCCAGTGCGAATGGCGATCCTGTTTTCCGGCTGCGGCTACCATCGCACCGAGTGGTGGGCCAAAGGCCAGGGACCGGAGATGGAACTCGGTCGCGTACTGCATCCGCTCAACGACTTCCGAGATCGGATGGTCTTTATCCGCGGGCTGTACAACGCCGAAGCGCTCAAGGGCAACATTCACAGCTCACAGACCGGCAACCTGCTCTCCGGAGCCCCGCTCGCCGCGGGCGGCACGATCCGTTCGGGCACCAGCGTCGATCAGGTCGTCGCGCAGCGGATCGGCCATCAGACAAAGCTGCCGAGTCTTGTTCTGGGCTGCGAAAAGGCAAACCCGTCGGTCCACAAGAACTACTCGATGCTCTACAGCTCGCACATTTCGTGGAGCAGCCCGACGACGCCGACGCCGCTGGAAGTCTACCCGGCCCTGGCTTTCGACCAGCTTTTCAAGGACAAGGCGTCGAAGGGAGACCGCAGTGTTCTGGACGCGGTCCTCGCCGACGCGAACGACTTCCGCCGAGGCATCAGCCGGCTCGACCAGCAGAAACTCGACGAGTACCTGAACTCAGTCCGCGAAGTCGAACAGCGCATCGAACGCGCCGGCAAGCGAGGCGAACTGCAGGGCTTGCGACCGACGCTGACTGAGCCGGACATGCCACGTCCGAAGGACGGCTACCCGCAGGACATCGTCGAGCATATGAAGCTGATGTCCGACATTCTGGTCCTGGCATTCCAGACCGACACGACGCGAGTCTGCACGCTGAAACTCAATAACGACCACGGCACCCTGCGTTTCCCGCACCTGGGCGTCGACTACATGATCCACCACCTGCTGAGCCACAGCGACACGGAGGATTGGCTCAAGGTCAATCAGTTCTTCCTCGAACAGATGGCCTACAGCGCCCGGCGTCTTGATGCGATCCAGGAAGGCGAGCGTACGGCTCTGGACAACTCGATGATCATGCTGTGT
>JAPOLP010000197.1 GCA_029977045.1 Planctomycetota bacterium | reverse complement strand
GACGAAGTCGCACTGGCGGACTGAGTGAAGCCAGTTGGATCGAATGTTTGAATTTCGACTCCCCGTCATCCTGGCGGGGAGTTCTTTTATCCGGCGACGAATCGCGTGCTGAGTCTGGCAGCGACAAAACGACGCCGTCCTCTGGCTGCCGAATGCGGCGATGTCTGCACAGGAGATTTGAGATGAAGAAGTTCGGAGTTTCTCTGCTGGCTCTGGCTGTTGCCGGAATGCTGGGCACGTCACTGCTCGCTCAACCGCCGGAAGGCCGCCGCGAAGGCGATCGCGAGCGTCCGGCAGAACGCGGACCTCGCGAAGGTGAAGGCCGTCCTGGCGAACGTGGCCCGCGTGACGGTGAAGGCCGCCCCGGTGATCGTGGTCCTCGCGATGGCGAAGGCCGTCCCGGTGACCGCGGTCCTGGCGGACCCGGAGGCTTTGGTGGCCGTGGCTTCGGACCTCCGCCGAATCCGTTCGTGACCGTGCTCGATGCCGACGGCGACGGCGAAATTTCGGCGAAGGAAATCGAAAACGCGGTTGCCGCTCTGAAAAAGCTCGACAAGAACGGAGACGGCAAACTGTCTGGCGACGAAATGCGTCCGGACTTCGGCGGTCGTGGCCCGGAAGGTCGTGGCCCAGGTGCCGGTGGCCCGCCGGAAGGTCGGGGACCTGGCGAACCGCCGGGAGGCCGCGACTTTGAAGCCCGCTTCAAGCAGATCGACAAAAACGGCGACGGCAAACTGACGAAGGACGAATTGCCCGAGCAGATGCAGCGGATGCTCGAACGCGGCGACAACAACAAAGACGGAGCACTCGACCGCGCCGAACTTGAAGAACTGATGAGCCGCTTCCGTGGGCAGGGCCAGGGACGCGGTCCGCAGGGTGGTCGTCCGGAAGGTGGTCGCCCGCCGCGTGACGGCGAACGTCCTCCACGCGAAGGCGACCGTCCCCGTGACGGCGAACGCCCGCCGCGCGAAGGCGAAGAACGCCCGCGACGTCCGTCTGCTGAAGACGCGTAAGTTCGCTCGTGCGACGCTGCTTCGATCTCACTCGTGGTCAACGCGACGTCTGATTGAAACCAGAAGCCAGCCGGCAGTTCCTCGGGATGCCGGCTGGTTTTTTATTGCGCGGTCGACTTTGTCTACTCGCTTCGAGGCCAGTCGGCATCTGGATTAAGCTCTGAGCTGATGTCTGATCGCGTTCCCCGGTTGAAAACGAGAATCCTCGACAGGACGTTCCCATGAGCAGCCAGTTGCCACGCCGTGATTTTGTCACTCAGTTAGGAGCTTCAACAGCGGCGACGATCGCAGCCGGATACTCGGCGACAGCGCTGGGGTACCAGGCAAACGAAACGATTAACGTTGCCTGCATCGGGACCGGTGGACGGTGCCGTCGGCTGATGCAATCGTTGTCTCAGATTTCCGGTGTGAAGATCAGCGGTGTGTGCGATGTCTGGGACGAGCACCTCGCCGCTGGAAAGACGCTGGCCGACGAGAAGGCGTTTACGACGAAACGCTACCAGGAAGTTCTCGAACGCAAGGACGTCGATGCCGTGCTGATCGCGACGCCGGACCACTGGCATGTGCCGCTCACCGTGGCCGCGTGCGACGCGGGCAAGGACGTCTATGTCGAGAAGCCGCTGACGCACGATCTGTCCGAGGGGCAGGCCGTCATCGACGCACAGAACCGCAACCGCCGCATCGTGCAGGTCGGGATGCAGCAGCGTTCGATGCCGCATATCCAGAAGGCTCGCGAGATTCTAAAGTCGGGAGAACTCGGAAAGATCCACAAAGTGCATCTGACCTGGAACCGCAACACGCCACGTTCCAGCAGCCGCGCCCTCAACATTGATGCCGGCACCGTTGACTGGAAGACGTTCCTGGGCAACGCAAAGGATCAGCCGTTTGATGCGTACCGCTTCCGCCACTGGCGGTGGTTCTGGGACTTCGGCGGCGGCATCTTCACCGACCTGATGGTGCACTGGATCGACGTCGTGCACTGGTTGCTGGACCTCGACCATCCAGCGGAAGCGTCGAGCATCGGCGACTGGTTCATGGCTCAGGACCTGTGGGAAACGCCGGACACCGTGCAGACGATTCTGCGTTACCCGGAGCAGAACGTGCAGGCGTACTTCGAAGGCACGTTCAGCAACGCCCGCAACGGAGCGATGGTCGAGTTCATGGGCGACAACGCGACGTTGTACATCGACCGCGGCCGGTACGAGATTCATCCCGAGCGTAAGAAGAAGATCGAGTACAGCGAGTGGGTGCTCGGCAGTGGCCCGCGCGGCGCCGACTTCTACGACAAGCCAGATGGCGAACTGGTCCACTTGACGAACTGGGTCGAGTGTATGCGCAGCCGCAAAACTCCGACCGCTCCCGCCGAGGCCGGCGTCAGCTCCGCCTCTGCGGCGCACCTTTCCAATCTGGCTCTGCGCCGCGGCCAGACGGTAAAGTGGCAGGCGTAACCGGGCCGCTCTCTTTTGATCGAGGACGACGATGTCGACCGAAACTCCCACGCGCCTGATGACCGTCGAAGAGCTACTCGCTCTTCCCGATGACGATTCCGTCGTGCGCGAGCTGATCGAAGGAGAGCTAAGGGAGTATTCGATGACGAAGCGAAGCCTGAAACACTCTGCGGTCGTGGCCAATCTCAGCTTCCTTATCAAAGCGTGGCAGGCATCGGCTGAGTCCGAGGGAACCGTCGCGGCAGGCGAAGTTGGCGCCATATTGCAGCGAGATCCAGACATCGCTGTGGGAATCGACGTGGCCTGGATTTCTGGAGACCTGACGAATTCAGACTCAGATACAAGTTTGATCGACGGCCCGCCCACACTGGCTGTCGAGGTGCTGTCACCGTCTGACACGCACCAGTCGATCAGCGAAAAGGTCGATCTGTATCTGAAGTGTGGTGTGTTGCTGGTCTGGGTCGTTGATCCCCACTTTCAAACGGTGACGGTTTTCCGTCCGGATCAACTGCCGGAACAGTTCAATATCGAGCAGGAACTGGACGGCTCGCCTGCACTGCCAGGCTTTCGTTGCCCGGTGGCTGCTGTTTTCAAGTGACCGCGATGACTGCTCGCCAGAACAAGCCTGGGTGGTTCGGAAGATTCTTCGATCGTCGGCGTTCGACGACGACCGTCGACCGCCCACAGCTTGCTGAATGGAGACAGCAGCAGGAACACTTTCTGCAATTGCTGGAGAAGTATCCCAGGCTGGCCTGGTACTGTGAAATTCGTCTTCGTGTGCTGAAGTTTCTGATCTCTCGGTATGGCCGGACGGCTCATCGCCAGCCAATCCCTGCTGCTGCGGTGGCCGCTCTCGCAGCGACACCGTCGAGAACAAAGTCAGACAGGCCGAAGCAGTCTGCGAAACGTCGGCGAAAGAAAGTTTCCGGCTCTCGTTCGGCAATGTTCTTTCGCCCGATTCTTGAGCGGATTCGACGGGATAATCAGCGAGCGTCAACATAGGCACCCGATGTCGTCACGCTGTCGCTGGCGACCTTCCCGGTGAGCCGCAACCAGAACGTAACAGGATTACCGCGAATGGAATCGTCTGAGATTGTCCGCCGCACTGCCGAGTACGTGCGTTCGCAGATGGCCGACGATGCGACCGGGCATGACTGGTGGCATGTCTGGCGAGTCTGGCAGACGGCGAAGCAACTCGCGGAGCGGGAAGCCGCCGATCTGTTCATTGTCGAACTTGCCGCGCTGCTGCATGACGTTGCTGACTGGAAGCTCCACGACGGTGATCTCACCGCTGGCCCAAAGGCAGCGCGCGAATGGCTGCAGCAGCTCGATGTCGACGAAACTGTCATTGCCGACGTCTGTGAGATCGTCGGCGGAATCTCGTTCAAAGGTGCCGGAGTCGACACGTCCATGGCAACGATCGAAGGCCGCTGCGTGCAGGACGCCGACCGGCTCGACGCCATCGGAGCCGTCGGCATCGCCCGCTGCTTCGCGTTCGGCGGGGCAAAGAACCGGCTGATCTACGACCCCGAACACCCGCCCGAGCTGCACGACTCGTTCGAGGCCTACCGTACGAAGTCCGGCCCGTCGCTCAACCACTTCTACGAGAAGCTGTTGCTACTCAAGGACCGAATGCAGACAGACTCCGGTCGCGAACTCGCCGCCAAACGGCACCTGTTTCTTGAAAGCTATCTTGCACAGTTCTTCGCCGAGTGGGGCGTCGACGCTCCGTCAGTCTGAGCTGCCTTCCAGCCGGGCGATTCGAGCTTCGAGGTCGGCAACGCGTGACTTGAGGGCGGCGACTTCATCCTGCAGGACGAGGCCGAGTTTTGTGCCGACGCGAATTGTCGCGACGGCGTCGCACGGTTCCGCTGAGTCAGCCCAGGCGACCTCGGTCAGCCACAGCAGGCCGTCGCCGGTCTGAATCAGAGCGCCGCGGTCGCGGTCGGTCAGCAGGATGCGTCCCGGAGCGCCTCGCCAGGGAAGCCGGCATTCGACGTCGGCTCGCCAGATGATGAGCTTACGGTCGTCAAGCCAGGTGTACGCTCCGGGGTGAGGGACTGAAGCGGCGCGGATCAGTGAGTGAATCTCGATCGCCGGTCGCGTCCAGTCGATCAGGCCGTCGTCGGGGCCTCGGCGACCGTTGTACGTCGCCAAAGCTTCGGACTGTGGTTTCGGAGCCCACTTGCCGGCGAGCAGTTCCGGGAGCCAGCGGTCGAGGGCTCGCGTCATCGCGTCGAGCAGTTTGAGGCCGACATCGCCCGCGTAATCGTCGGGCGTAATCTCGAACGGTTCCTGAACGAAGATCGGGCCGGAGTCGATGCCGTCGTCGATCAGGAAGAAGCTGGCGGCTCCCGGACCGTTGTCGAGTGTCAGCCAGGCCAGCGGTGCCCGGCCTCGGCCAGCCGGCAGAAACGTCGGATGAAAGCCAACACTGCCCAGCTTCGGAATCGCCATCAGGTCTTCGCGAACAAGCTGCGACAGGCCGACGACAAACATCAGATCCGGCTGCCACTCGCGGACCTGTTCGACGATCTCGTCGTCGTTGATATTGCGAAACGTGACGCACGGGATCCCGGCAGGGCCAGCGACATCGTCGAGCGAATCAAAGCCGGTCACCGTATGCGACGATTCGCCACGAAGCTGCAACACGCCGACGACATCGGCACCGTGCCGGATCAGCGCTTCAAGCGTCAGCTTCGTACTGGAGACCGCACCGGCAACAACAATTCGCATCGTTCAGGCCGCCTTGCCTGTCGGGGAAGAAAACTATTCGGACTGCAGCAAAAAGACGCAGGGAGGCAAAGGTTCGCAAAGTAAGACGGATGCATGTTTAACAGAATCGGCACTGTTGTGTCTGGAATTCTCTACCCTGCTCTTTGCGTTTCTCTGAGCCTTTGCGTCTTTGCGCTGCAAAACGGCTCTCAGTCGACTCGCAGGAGCTTGCCTCGCGTCCGGATGAAGAGGGCTCCGTCGGAGATAGCCGGATTGGCGAGGATCGCATCGCCGACGTCGTTGACGGCCAGCACTTCGAGTTCCGGGCTGTTTTTCAGGACGACGACGTTTCCGTTTTCGCTGGCCACGTAAATCTTGCCGTCGCCCATCACCGGTGAGGCGAAGTAGTCGCCGGCATTCTGGATTCGCTCGGGGCCGTAGAGAGGTGTGCCGCCTTCGGTCTCAAAGCAGGTTGCGATGCCGCCGCCCTTGATCAGCAGCATTCGACCGTCAGCGATCAGTGGTGAGACGATATGGTCGGTGTACTTCGTCGGGTGCTTCCACAGCAGGTGAGTGTCCGTGACGTCGCCTCGACCGCCGGCCTTAACAGCCAGGATGAATTCGTCCGCCGGAGTTTTTGATTCAAAGTTCGCTCCGGCGAAGTTGTCGGGACTCAGAAATGCGACGTCGAGTTCCTTGCCTTCGAGTTGCCCGTCTTTGTTGAGGTCTCCGCGGTCGAACGTCTTCTTGAAAAACGCTTCCGGAACCTGTCGCTTGCCCACAAACGCCTGAATCTCGGCTTTCGTCAGCTTGCCGTCACTGTTGCCGGTTTCTGCACGGTCAACGGACGCCAGCCATTGATTCGCGATACCGCCGCTCTGCAGCGAGATGTAGATCACGCCGTCCTGCACGACAGGCGTCGTCTTGATGTTTCGCAGCAGCGTTCGCGCTGTCCAAAGCCGTTTGCCATCTTTCGGGTTGTAGCCAACCAGCAGACCGGTACCTCCGACGACGATCTCGTCGCCGGCTGGCGTACTCGCAATCACGGGATGCGAGTAGTTGACCGCCATGTCGCTGCGGTCGTCCTTCCAGCGCAGGTCGCCGGTCTTCTTATCAAAAGCGTAAAACGCCGGAGCAAGATCGTCGTCCTGACAGAACAGAACCAGGTCGCCATACAGGACCGGAGACATGCCGGCTCCCCATTTGAAGACGAAGTACGGAACCGGCAGGTCCTTCTGCCAGCAGTCCTCACCCGACTTCGCATCGACGGCGATCAGCCCGAGCGTGCTGAAGTAGAAGTAGACGCGGTCGGCGTCGGCAGCGGGAGTCGTTGCCGCCTGGCTGTTCGTTTTGTGGATGTCGGCGAGGTCGCCAGCCGGCCATTTCCGAACCCAGAGTTGCTTTCCGGTCTTCACATCGAACGCGTACAGGCCGACCGTCTGCTCATCGACCATTGCCGACGTGAAGATGCGCCCGGCTGCTGCAACGGGACTGCCAATCCCGTCTCCCAGATCAGCTGACCAGGTAACGCCCTCGGTGGCAGAGAACTCGACGGGCAGCGGAGCGGTCTCTGTCGAAATTCCGGAACAGTTCGGGCCACGAAACTGAGGCCAGTCATCGGCCAGACCACGGCCTGAGATCGCGGCAGCAATCATCACTGTCAGCACACAACGCATATCACACTCCTTGAGCAGCAAGGGCCAGATGTCGGCGGTGATTCTGTCGCCTGTCCGTACGAAACGCCAACCGACCAGAGGCATCAAGGGGTCGCCACTTTCCTGGCATCGCTTGAAGCTCAATGTGAAGGAGAACTGGTCCGGACGCCGCAGCGACGGTCGAGGTTGCGGGAGACTGGAGTCCAAAGTCTCTGCGACCAACAATCCTGGGCTCGCGATCACTTTCGTTTCATTGACCCCAAACGACGGGAACGTCCGCATGAGTACTCACCGGTTTGCCTGCGCGTTGGCAGTTGCTGTGATTTGTTGTTTGTCTCTGTTGGGACAAGTGTCTGCTGAGGACGCGGCAAACCGCTCGACACTCAAAGTCCTGTTCATCGGCAACAGCTACACGGCCCGGCACAACCTGGCGGACGTGGTTGAAGCAATGGCTGAAGCCGGCAATCCGGGGCTCGACCTGCAGACGACGAGCGTTATTTACGGCGGGCGAACACTGTCCGATCACGCTCGGCTGGGGACATTGAACTTCGTGCGACTGCACGAGCTGACTCGGGCCGAAGAGGAAGCGACGCTCGCTGATCTCAGGAAGCAGGCGGAAGACCCGAAGGACCGGTATGCCCCCTCTGCCGTCCGCCGCCATCAGTTGCTGCTTGCCGATTTTGAAAAGCTGCGGACGAAGTGGGACGCCGTCGTTCTGCAGTCGTACCGCGACGATCTGGAGGGCGACGGTTCGCTGTACGCGAAGTTTGCTCCAAAATTTGCCAAGCTGGCAAATGGGCAGGGGGCTCGCGTAATTCTTTACGAGACAACTCCGACAACGCAGAACGCTCAGCCGCTGACGGCTGCCCCGGAGGCGGCTCCCGTCATGCAGAAGGCCCGCTCGATTGCCGCGCTTGCGGACCGGATCGGCGGGACGGCGGCCCCAATGTCGCTCGTCGGGCTGCGGTGCCAGACTCAGCGGCCTGACCTGACACTGCGGTTCATCAACGACGCGCATCTCAACAAGACGATGGCCTACCTGACGGCCTGCACGCTGTACGCGGCGCTGTTCAACAAGTCGCCCGAGGGATTGCCGCTCGACTCGATCACCGACATCCGGTACCTCGAACTCAAGGGCGGCAAGTTCGACAAAACAAAAGACCGCGACGGTGAGCCGATCAAGCAGACGTTCTCGGACACGGATCGAGCTGACCTGCAGCGCATTGCCTGGGAAGGCTACCAGGAGTTTCTGACGCTGCGAAAGAAGCGCTGATCGAACCGGATTGCGACGCGGCGACTGGTACCGCCGGTGAGAGCGGATCGCTTACTCTCTCCGCCCAATTCGTGACGCATCGTGGAAGGGCAGTTTTCTGCCGGAACTGTGACTGGTGGCCGTTCAACATCGGGCATTCGCATCGAGGAGACTGAATCGAATGAGAACTGTATTTCGTGCGCTGACGGCAGTGTTTGTGGCAGTCACGCTGGCAAGTGCAGCGTCGGCGGCTGACCGCTTCGCGTTGCCGGCTTCCGAGGAAGGTCTGCCCGGCGAAGGGGCGCTGCGGCGGTACGACGGCTATGTCAAACGCTGGGCGGAATCCCGAGCACTGTGGGCGACGCAGGTCGAGCAGGATCAGGGGGCGGTCGTCTTCCTGGGAGACTCCATCACGCAGGGCTGGGGAGCGAAGTTTCGCGATCAGTTTCCGGGGATGAAGCTCGCGAACCGGGGCATCGGCGGTGACACGACGCGCGGAATGCTGATTCGTCTGCAGGAAGACGTGCTGTCACTAAACCCGAGTGCCATCGTCATCCTCGCCGGTACGAACGATATCG
>JAPOLP010000985.1 GCA_029977045.1 Planctomycetota bacterium | reverse complement strand
GGAACAGGATCATCACGTACTCGGGATTCATGTAATAAATGACCGCAAAGAGCAGCGGCGGCATGGCCTGCAGGGCGATACCACTCATGCGGCCTTCACCTGTCAGTGCCTGTACCTGGCCCATGATCTTGAAGCGTTCACGGATGATGTAGCCGATCTTGTCGAGGATCTCGGCGAGGTCACCGCCCGCCTGCTTCTGAATCGCTACGGCGGTTACGAAGAACTTCAGGTCCATATTGGGCATTCGCTTGAGCATGCTCTTGAGTGCTTTTTCGATCGGCACTCCAAGGTTCTGCTCTTCGTAAGCCAGCATGAACTCCGTCGCGATGGGTGACGGCATTTCGTCCACAACGACGTGGATTCCCGAGTTCAGCGAGTGGCCGGATCGCAACGCACGAGCGATCAGTTCCATCGCATCGGGCATCTGTTTCGCGAAAGCCTTGAAGCGGCCTCGCCGTCGGAACCACAACCACATTGGAGGCAGGCAGGCTGCCATGATGCCGCAGACCGGCCATAGTGGCATCGGAGCACGACTGGCCCAGCCCAGAAATACACCACCACCCAGGCAGCCGAATGTCACCATGAAAAACTGCTCTGGCCGAATCGGTGAATCCGCCTGCTCAAAGAAGAGAGCGAGATTCTCGACGCCCTTGAACATCCGCCCGAACATGGCGGCGAAACCGCCGGCACCTTCCAGCAGTTCGTCCTTCATGATGCCCTGGTCGTCGGAATCCGGACGCTTCTGACCGGTCAGAACTTCGAGCCGTTCTTCTGTCGACGAATCTCCGAAGTCTTTGAAGATGAACGCGATCGCGGCCACAAGCGCGGTGACTGCCAGAAAGACGGCGCCAAGAATGAGTGGTGACGCTTCCATTGTCTTGTTCCGTTTCGATTAAAGACGCCGGATGGCGTCGCTGGTCATCAATCCGCTGTTCAATTCCGAGGCTGCTTTGTTCAAAGGCGTGTTGCGGGTCTAGCCGCCCAGTCGCTTCGGCGCAAAAATGTTGTTTGGCAATCGAACGCCAGACGCTTCCAGCCGATCCATGAAGCTCGGGCGAACTCCAGTGGAAACAAAGCTGCCGTAGGCTCGACCGTCTTCGTCGATGCCTTCCTGCTCGAATTTGAAAATGTCCTGCATGATCACTGTCTCGCCTTCCATGCCGAGCACTTCCGTGATGTACGTGACTTTTCTCGGGCCGCCCTGCAGTCGGCTGGCCTGAATGATCAGGTCAACCGCCGCCGTAAACTGCGACCGCAGTGCCTTCATCGGCAGTTCGATGCCGCCCATGCTGATCATGGTTTCGAGTCGCGAGACGGCGTCCCGCGGTGAGTTTGCGTGAATCGTTGTCAGGGAGCCTTCGTGGCCGGTGTTCATGGCCTGCAGCATGTCGAGCGCTTCCGGTCCACGACATTCGCCGATGATGATCCGGTCGGGACGCATACGCATGGCGTTCTTGACGAGATCCGTTGCAGAGATTTTTCCCTTGCCTTCGATGTTCGGCGGTCGGGTTTCGAGTCGCAGAACGTGCTCCTGCTGAAGCTGAAGTTCGGCGGCGTCTTCAATCGTGATGACTCGCTGGTCGCCAGGAATGAACGACGAGAGCGTGTTGAGCAGCGTCGTCTTACCGGAACCGGTACCCCCGCTGATGATGCAGTTGAGCCTCGCCTTCATGGCGGCTTCCATCAGCATGACCATTTCCGGTGTGAACGCGCCGAAACGCAGCAGGTCTTCGAGGGTCAGGGGGTTCGCCCCGAACTTACGAATCGTCAGCGAGCAGCCATCGATCGCCAGCGGCGGGATGATCGCGTTGAGTCGCGAGCCGTCCGGCAGGCGGGCATCGACCATCGGCGACGTTTCGTCAACGCGGCGGCCAACCTTGGAGACGATGCGGTCGAGAATCTGCAGGAGATGCTCGTTGTCGCGGAACACGGTCTTCGACCGCTGAATCCGACCGTCCTTTTCCACGAAGACGTGCTTCGGACCGTTGATCATGATGTCCGCGACGCCGGGCTCTTTGAGCAGCATTTCCAGCGGACCGAAGCCGAACGTTTCGTCGAGGATTTCCTCGATCAGGCGTTCTCGCTCTTAACGGTTCAGCAACGGGTTTTCGGTATCGCAGAGATGCTCGATCACGAGCCGAATCTCGCGTCGCAGCGTGTCGCCTTCCAGATCGCCCAGGCGGGACAGGTCGAGCTTTTCGACCAGCTTGCCGTGGATCGTCCGTTTCAGCGTTTCAAAATCCTGTGCTGGATTGTCGTTCCGTGAACGTTGAGCGAAAGACTGTGTCGCCATTTTCCTGGACCTCAGGCTGCCTCTCGAAAAAGCACCGGGAAACCATTTCCCCGTGCGGCTGTTTCGCCCGGTGTCTACGGCATCGTGGTCCGCAGAGACTCCCCCGGATGAAGACAGTCGAGGCAAACATAGGTCAGGAAAACGCCGCGTGACGTCTCAGACTGTCAGTAATCAGCCCGAACGCCACGGAGTCCGATACCAGTCGAACCAGCGTGACCGACACAGTCGTTGCTGCCGTCACAGAGCGGTCGATGCGAGGGCTGCAAAGAGGCGGACGCAAGAAGAAGCGGGCTCCGGCAGAGGAGGCCGAGCCCGCCGGGATTCTCGCAGTTCCAACGTGAGGAGCTACTTATTGTGTGGAGCTGCAGATCGACGCCGTGGAGTCCTGAAGCCCGGTTTCAGGCTTGGAGGATCGTTGGGAACCGAACCTTGATCGTCCGGCACCTGATAGATTTCCTGTAGGCGTTTGGCTTCGTCCGCCAGTTCTTTGGCGATGCTCGCGTATGCCGGGTCGGAGTAAACGCTCTTC
>JAPOLP010000633.1 GCA_029977045.1 Planctomycetota bacterium | reverse complement strand
TCTCGAAGGGGCTTTTGCCGGCCCAGCGGACTGGGGGGAGGGCGAACGGTTTGTTGCCGCGTGGCCCCCAGCCCCGATTAGTTCCGCCGACGAACAGACTGCCGTCCGGAGCGAACTCCACAGACAGGCTGCCGGAACCAAAACCTTCGCGGAACGGGAAGCAGGCTCCCTGGTAGTAGCCGTTGACGACTTCGAGGCTGCAACGCATGACCGTGCTGAAGGTCTGGTCGCAGACGAAGAGCTGATTCTGGAACGGGCCGAACTTGCCGCCGGTGGTGTCGCAGACGACCCCCGCTGCTGACTGCCCCATCTTCTTGTACGGGAAGTAGATCGCTGGTGGGACGAGTTCGGGGATCTTCGGAGCCTCGACCATCATCCGGCTGCCGGATTGCGGCTCGACGGGCTTCGGTCCAATGACGGACGTCTTGTCGTACCACAGATTTCCGCCGGGATGCCCTTGGAAGGATCCGGGACGCAGGTGCTTGAGGCTGCAGGTGCCGTTCCACGGTCCCTGATTGTCGGTGTAGAAGAGGTCACCGAGATGGTTCGCCCCGATTCCGCCTGGCGAGCGAATGCCGCTGGCCGTCGGGATCATCTCGCCGTCGGGAGTCACTCGCACACACCAGCCGCGGTACGGAGCGTTGCTGCCGAGCGAGCCGGTCAGACAGAGCACGACCCAGATGTTTCCGTCGCGGTCGAACTTCGACCCAAACGCGTACTCGTGGTAATCGCCCGTGATGCCCCACTGATCGCAGACGGTCTCGATGATGTCCGCGCGACCGTCGTTGTCTTCGTCCTTGAGCCGCGAGACCTCGCACCGCTGCGTCGCATACAGCCAGCCATCCTTCTGCGCCAGACCGAGCACCTCGTGCAGGCCGATGGCGAACGGGGAGAACTTCGCAGTCTTGACGTCGTCAGCGAGCGGATTCTCAATCAGAAAGATGTCGCCCCGACGAGTCGACACGGCGAGCCGATCGTTGAACCACTCCATACCGCCGGCTTCGAGATTGATCCCCTCGGGGATCTCAAATGCGGCCATTGGGTAGTAGTCGTTCTCGGTGGGGGTGTCCTGAGCAGTTGCCAGTGAGGTCAGCGAAGCGGCAAACAGGACAACAGTTGCGAGGGCGTATGAAAGTCTCATCAGAGGGATTCCTGATCTGACGATTTGAAATTCGGAATCGACGCTGAGCGTCGGAAAGGGCGTTCCCACGCAGAGCGCAGGAGCGAGTTGAGCGTGGCCTACGGTCTTACCACTCGTAACGGAGTTGAATTGACGCTGCGTTAGCCGACACATCGACAGGCACGATCAGTTCAAAGCGACCGCCGCTCTGGCGAACGATCGGTGCTCCCGCTGCGGTTGCCGACACATTCAACCGAAGGTGGTCGTCGATGACGAAAGTCCCGTCGACCTGTTCGATCTTTGCTCCCGCCGCAGCACGGAACCAAAGCTTGCGGTTCTCCCGGCTGCTGAGTGACAGCGTCCGGCTGAACGCTGCGGTCAGGTCGCCGCTTGAGGCGGGAACAATCGCGTCGGTGATCGCCACGTCTTCGAGTGAGTAGTGGAAGATCGGCTGTCGGTTCTCATTGAATCGGTAACCCCCGAAACGGTAGCCCAAGTCGCGTGACTTCTCGGTCGGCCAGGTTGCTTCCGGGGATTCGAGCGAGGCGAAGGGGGCTCCTCGGACGAGGCTCAGGACGTTGTCGCCGTGCGGTCGCTGGTTGCCAGGGCCTCGGCCAACCCAGTGCTTGGCGGCATCGATGAAGCCGTTCTCCCAGATCAGGGCGAGGTCCAGTTCGTCGGCGTCGAAGCAGAGGTTGACCTTTTCCGGATAGGCGACCGCGATGCCCCGCGGACTGACGCCTTCGATGAAATTCCGGTAAATCCGAGGCTCCAAATCAGCGGCGAGGATGATCGATCCGGACATCAGGCCTTCTGGCAGGCCGGCTTTGTCGCCATCGGTCAGGTACAGCCAGACGGCGCGCATCTGCTTTTCCGCGTGGCCATCGAGCACGTCGCGGATGGTCGCCTGGCCGAACGGCCACGGAGCGGGCATTCGCGTTCCGGGGCGATAAACCTGCGGGTTCGCCATGTAGCGGAAAAACCAGTCCTCGCGCAGGCGACGTGACATCAGCTGCAGGTCGATCGACTGAATGCCGGTCGCCTTGTATTGCCCGAACGTGTGGCACTTGATGCAACTGAGACCTTTCTCGCCGACAAGCTGTCGCCCGATTGCTTTCAGCTTCGAGTCGGGGAGATCGGCAGCGGCGATCTTTGCTTCCGTCTTCAGGTCGACATCGCGGAAGGCCGCCAGCAGATGGCCGACGTTTCCGCCCCCGAATTGCGGCATCGTCGTCAGCATGTAAGGCCGATCGTCGGCTCCGTTGTTGAGCGTGTCCCGCAGGTAGTTCTCGGCCAGCTTGTCGCCGACGCCATCCAGGTGCGGCGGCAGACGGCCTTCGTCACCCATCTCCTGCATCGTTGTTTTGAAGAACGTCCCGCGAGCCTCAGCGACACCACCCGCCTGATCGCGGACATGGCACGCGTAGCAGTTGAAACGGCTCATTGATTCAGCAAGGACCGCCTTCGATTTGCCGTTTGCGGCAGACCCTCCGTGATAGATGTCACCCAGCGCGGTTCTCAGAGCCCCCTTCTGATTGGCTGACAACCCAAAGCTGGGAATACCCACCCTTGGGGCATCGCTGAGACACCCGCTGTCGAGGTTCTCCAGTTTGGCGAGCGGCTTTGCCTGCATCGTCGCTGCGACGTTCTGGCCGTTTAACTTGAGCTGGTGACAGCTCGCACAACCGCGTGCTGCGAACACGTCGCGTCCTTTTGCGACCAGCTGTTCGTCGAGCACGAAGGCATCAGTGCCGTCTTCCGTCTTCGGCAGTTCTTCCGTAATCGTCGCGATCGACGCGAGTGGCTGACGCGGCAGGCCGGGGCCTTCGACTTCGACCGCCAGACTCTCTTCGCCACCTTTCTCGAAGTATTCGACGCGAACGGGATGCACGCCCTTCGTCAGCTTTCGCTGGGCGTCTTTGAACGAGTGCGGGTGAATGCCGTCGTTGACGATGACGTCCTGCCCGTCGATCTGCAGCCGGCTACCGTCGTCAGAACCGAGAAAGAAGCGGAAGTCGCCGTCCGTAGGAATGTGCAGGAATCCGGTGAAGACGAGTGCGAAGTCGTTGTCCCGTTTGCGGACGCCGACATCAAAGCCGCTCGATTTACCGGTCGTCACTGGCTTGAGCGACTTGAAGTCCGGCAGGTTGTCCCAGCCGCCTTCGTAGTAGGCGTACGAGAGATTTGTCGCGATCTTGACGTCGCGGAAGAAGAAGCACGCGATGTCGCGAGCCTGCTGATCGTTGAGCTTGAGATTCGGCATCCGACCGCCGTGACGGACAGCCAGCGGGTTCTTCAGGAAGGCCGTCAGCGTCGGCAGAGTGTACTTCTCAGCGATCGCTCCCAGCGGCACGGAGCCGGCGATTGGCTTCGCGTCGGTGCCCTGCGGATCGTGACAGGCAACGCAGCCGATCTCGTGGAACAGTTTCTCGCCACGCTGCACGGCTGAAGAATCGCCCATCGCTTCGGCTGCCTGGCCGGTCGACGCGAGCAGGTGCAGCAGTGCCTCGGCGTCGGCTTTGCGCTGCTCGACACTCAGTCCGGCGAGTACGTCAGGCATCGTTGTGCCCGCCTTCACGTCGTGGGGCGACGCGAGGTACTTCGCCAGCCAGACTCGCTGAACTCGCCCGCCGACCTGATCGAGTATCGGCGCGGGCTTGGCTTTGAGTTGCTGAGCGGTTTCGCCCGCGGCTTTGTGGCACGAAACGCAGTTCAGCTCGGTCAGCAGAACCCGGCCCGCCGCCAGTTGCTGCTCGGGCGTTGCGGGCTCAGCGCCGCCGAGCAGTCGCTCAACGCCGGGGACGACCGGATGAGCCGCCGACGCGGATAACGTCGACGTCAGCAGGCCCAGAACTGCAGCACAGAATGCCCCTCTGGCGGGGCCGATCACTCGTCGCATTGGTCTTCCCTGAAGGTTCGCAGGTGAGCGCGGGGAGGTCACATCGGTCAGCGTGGATCGAAGTCTAGCGCGATTCGATGGCGACGCAATCAAGTGCCGCAGTCGTCGTTCGGCGTCCGTTTGACCAAATGAAACATGCGGTTCGATCAGCTATTGTCCGCCGACCCTGCCACCACGTTTGCTCTGGAAGGAGCCGTCATGCGGACGCTGATTCGGAACGCTACCTGCGTTCTTCCCGATGAAACTCGACCGGCCG
>JAPOLP010001086.1 GCA_029977045.1 Planctomycetota bacterium | reverse complement strand
TACCAGAGCCGGTTTCACCGATCAGCAGAACGGTGACGTCCTTCTCAGCGGCGATCGACAGGTCGTCGAGGACTCGTTTCAGCTCGGGAGTATACGTCTCGAAGCGACGCGTCATGCCGGCCATCACGGCCTGGGGTTCGCTGCGTCCGAATTCTCGCCGCATCGACTGCTGGACTTCTCGATGCTCAACGGAATCGACCACGGCTTCCGCAGGTTCGGCATCGTATTCCGTTTCCTCGTCGTCGACCGGAACGGTTTTCTGCAGCCAGCTCAGAACGTGCTCGACGGTGACGTAGCCGCGGAGGTGCATCATCCCGCTGTAGAGGGCTCGGCGTTCAAGGGGCTCGGGACACTCCTGCGGCGTGAGCATCGCAACCGGAAGATCAGAGAGGCGTCCTCGCAGCGATTCGAGCTGCTGCTCAACGAGATGGCCGCCGCCGGAAACATCGGAGAGGTCGGCGATCGCACCGGCTGCGTGCTCGCTCGCGGCGACATGCTGCAGTTCGTTAAGGCTGCGGCACGTCACGACGTTGTACTGATTGCCAAGAAGCGTCGGCAGGTCGTTCGTCCAGCGGGCTCGCTCGCTCATGACGACGATCAACGGCTTGCTCATGTTTGTTCTCGCGTAGAGTCACCGGAAATTCTGGGTGTCAACGCGTAGAACAAATCGAGTGCCAGAGCGTTCAAGGAAGCTGAGAGTAAGCGGGTTCGCCCCTGTAAACGCTGTAAAACGCTTTGTTTCACGGGTGTCGAGCCGCCCTGGCATGACGTTGCCGATTCGCCACATGTTGCATTGCGGCAACGCCACGCGGCAGCAGATCAACGATCTGGCAGGCGAGATCGACGACTCATGTCAGCGAATCCTGACGGGCGGCTTCTGGCCCTTCGGAATCAGCGATGTGTACTTGCGGCCTTTCATCTGCTCGGTCCATTCCGCCCGAGCCGCCTTAATCAGGTCGGGCTTCTGGAACAGGTCGAGCGCACTGATGGCGAGCACCTTCGCGGCGTAGATCGTGCCTTTCTCACCAATCGACGAACCAATGCACGCGACGTTCTGCCAGCTGTGGCCGGGAGATTCCGCCGCCATGCAGGTCGTGCGGATGCCGCCTGTCGGGACATACCACGAAATGTCGCCGACGTCTGTCGAGCCTTTGCTGGCCGTTCGCGACTCCTGTAGCGGCAGGATGGCCGTTGAGATCGCTTCGGGGAATTCGGCACCGAACTCTTCGATCAGCGGCTGCTGAATCCGCCGGGCAAAGGCGAGTTCCGATTCGTCAAACGTCGGCATCCCAACCTTCACGAGGTTCTGATGCAGCAGTTCGGACAGCGGATCGTTGACGATCAGCTCGTGACAGTCCGTATCGATCTGGACCTTGAGTTTCGTCCGCGTCATCTGAGCGGCCCCCTTCGCGATATCGTTCACCCACTCAAAGTAGTACTCGACGTCTTCGTGCTTGTCCGCGCGGACGAAGTACCAGACGGTCGCCGTCGCAGGCACAACGTTGGGGGCTCCGCCGCCTTCCGTGATGACATAGTGGATGCGGGCGTCTTCCTTGACGTGCTCACGCATGAAGTTGACGCCCAGGTTCATCAGCTCGACCGCATCCAGAGCACTGCGGCCCTTCTCCGGATTTCCGGCCGCGTGCGCCGAGACTCCGTTGAACGTGAACTTCGCCGAAACAACGGCCTTTGAGCTGCCAGCCCAGGGACCGGTCTTCGTCGCCGGATGCCAGTGCAGGCAGATGTCGAGGTCGTCGAACTGGCCGTCCAGCAGCATGTAGATCTTGCCGATGACCGTTTCCTCGGCCGGCGTTCCATACAGTCGGATCGTGCCTTTGATTTCGTGCCGGTCCATTGCCGCCTTGACGGCCAGAGCTGCTCCGAGTGCTCCGGTTCCCAGGCCGCTGTGTCCGCAGGCGTGGCCGGGGGCTCCTTCGGTCACAGGCGAGCGTTCGGGATCGACCTTCTGCGACATCCCTGGCAGCGCGTCGTACTCAGCGAGAATGCCGATGACCGGCTTGCCAGATCCGTAACTTGCGACAAACGCGGTCGGCATGTCTGACACGCCGGAAGTGACCTCGAATCCGTTTTCACGCAGCTTCGACACCAGCAGTCTCGACGACTGGTGTTCTTCGAGGCCGACTTCGGCGAACTCCCAGATCGCGTGATTGACAGCCTTCAGTTCATCGGAACGCTGATCGACATCCGCGATCGCCGTACTGCCCGCTGCTGACAGGTCGGGATCCGCTGCCGCGGCAGCACCCGGCAGACAAACAGCAAACGACGCAGTCAGCATTCCCGCGATCAGGCAACAGCGCATTGGTAGCTCTCCAGCAGTTCTTCCGATTGT
>JAPOLP010000698.1 GCA_029977045.1 Planctomycetota bacterium | reverse complement strand
CGCCTGTCAGGATGCTGACTTCGACCGCGAGAAAAAACTGTTCAGCCTGCCGTCGCGCTGGGGCATTCCGACCGCTCTGCGAATTGCCATGCTCAGCCACCTGATCACGATCGGCAGCCTGTTTGCCCTCTGGCATTTCGGCGGCTTCGGGACCGTCTTTCTAATCGGAGTGATCGCAGTATCGGCACTGCTGATTTACGAACACTCGCTGGTCCGCCCCGGCGACCTGACGCGAGTCAACATCGCGTTCTTCAACGTCAACTCAATCGTCAGCCTTGGCCTGCTCATCGTTGGCCTGACCGACCTGATCGTGTCCCGCAGCTGACTGTCTGGATCTGACAATGCTCGACCCACGCATCCACAAGCTCGCCGAACTGCTGATCGATCACAGTACGCGTCTGCAGCCCGGCGAGAAGGTGCTGATTGAGGCGTTCGACCTGCCTGACCCCTCGCTGGTGACCTGCCTCGTCGAACTCGCTCGCGATCGCGGCGGGCTGCCGGTCGTCTTCTGGAAGAACAACGCCGTTCGCCGCAGCCTGCTGCTGCACGGTAACGCCGACACGTTCGCGCTGCAGGGCGACATCGAAGCGCACGCGATGGAGCAGATGGATGCATACATCGGCATTCGCGGCTCAGCCAACAACAACGAACTCGCCGATGTCCCGTCCGGGCAGATGCAGCTTTTCCAGGAGCACTGCTGGCAGAAGGTGCATCACGCTCTGCGGGTCCCGAAAACGAAATGGGTTGTGCTGCGCTACCCGACGCCGTCGATGGCCCAGGCCGCTCAGCGCAGCACGGAAGATTTCGAGAACTTTTACTTCCGCGTCTGCACCGCCGATTACCCGAAGCTCAAGGAAAACCAGAAGCCCCTGCAGGCTCGGATGGAAGCCGCCAGCGATGTCCGCATCACGGCTCCCGACACCGACCTCACGTTCTCCATCGCGGGCATCCCGGTTGTGGCCTCGCACGGTCTGCGGAACATCCCGGACGGCGAGATGTTTACGGCCCCCGTCCGCGACAGCGTCAACGGAGTCATTACCTACAACACGAAGTCGCTGTACCAGGGCGTCGTCTTCGACCGGATTCGGTTCGAGTTCAAAGACGGAAAGATCGTCGACGCCAGTTGCGCGAACGGCCAGACGAAGCGGCTCAACGAGATCCTCGATACCGACGAGGGCGCACGGTACATCGGCGAATGGTCACTCGGCCTGAACAACGAGATTACCGAACCGATGCTCGACACGCTGTTCGACGAGAAGATTGGCGGCTCGCTGCACCTGACACCCGGCAACGCCTACGACACTGCCGACAACGGCAACCGCAGCAACGTGCACTGGGACATCGTGCTTATCCAGACAAAAACCTTCGGCGGCGGCGAGGTCTGGTTCGACGGCGAACTGCTGCGTAAGGACGGCTTCTTTGTGCCAGAGGATCTGCAACCGCTGAACGAAGGGCTGCAGAGCGGCGTTTGAAAAGTCGCGGAACGGCGAATGCCGTCCGGCCTCCGCGATTCCCAACGCTCGACCCGACGGCTTGCGTCCAACGGTCACCGAGTTGTGGCCAATCAGCCGGCACGCGTTAGCGTCCGGTTCTCGATCATCCGGAAAACTGATAACAACTCAGGGACCATTGAGCTTGCGCCATTCCGCTATCTCAAGGCCGCTACTCGCCGCGCTGGCTTGCTTTCACGACAAAGTAGCCGCGGATTTCTCGCACGCTGACGTGGTCGAACTCTTCGACGAACCGATCCGTGAACCATTCCGGCTGCTTCGTCACAAAGTGCATTCGGCCGTGCGGTCGCAAGGCGGTCTTGGCAGCCTCGACGAAAACCTCGGCAATGCGGAAGTTCGAGAAGTACGGCGGGGTCGCGAGCACAAGATCGAAAAAACCGTCTGGCTCGATACGGCCTTCAGCTTCAAGCTGCGTCGAGAAGCCAGTCAGGCCGTTCTTCTCAGCACCTGTCTGCGCACACCAGATCGCGCGAGCATTCGCATCCACCGCGTGAACCCGCACGTCGCGACCGCGCAACGCAGCCGCGAAACCGACCGTGCCTGCTCCGCAGCCTAGATCGAGCACTCGCTGGCCATCCTGAATCACTTCGGTCGTCCTGCCATCGTCCTCGACGGTCAACGATTCAATCAGTGCTCGCGCCCCCAGGTCCAACCGCCGATGACTGAAAACTCCCGGTCGGCTGCAGGCATCGATCAGCCGGCCCTGATCACGGAACGCGAACCAGCTTTCGTACGACTTCAGCTTCTTCTGCGGCTTCGGCTTCGAGGCGACATACAGCACGCCCTTCTTCGCGGGCCGATTCGTCACCTTGTCAAAGCGGTCCTTCAGTTGCTCGTGCAGCCAGTGATCCTTCGCGTTATCCGTCGAAACAAACAGTCGCCCACCCTCATTCAGCCGGCTGATCGCAGACTGCATCAGATCACGAGCCAGCTCGCTCTGACCGCCCGCCGCCAGCGGCATCACACACGCATCGACACTTTCCTGCACGAAGTCGGGTTCACAATCGACCTGCAGATTCGGCACCTCGCTCCAGCGCCGCCTCGCCGAATCCGCCAGAAAGACGTCAAGAAACAGGCAGTTCACCTGAGAATCCGGCTGAGCCTGCGCGACCGCCGCGGCGGCATGGGCACCACCGGTCGACGTGCAGAGGACACGCTCGCCTGAGATTTCTTCAGCAGCTTCGACGAGCAATTGTTCGGCCGGGTTCATCCGCACCGGTTTTTCTTCCGCCTTTTTGCGGCGTCTGAGTTTGGCGCGCTGCCCCTCGTTCTTTTTCGATTTTCCACGAGCCTGTCTTGCCACGGTCTGCCTTTGCCGAATTCACTGCTGCTTCGGCGGATTCCGAAGCGAGGCCGCTATATCACACATTGCTGTCCTCGATTCAAGCCGCCCGTATCATGATCGTCGTTGATCGCTCCGCGATCGAAACGTCCGCTGGATAGCTTTTCTGCCAAACGCTCCCCTTTCTGGTCCAGCTTCAGCGTTTCGAACGCATTACTCCACTACGCCGAGCTTCTTCCGTTTCGCTCGCGGAACGACCAACGACATTTCGTCCCTGCCCCCACTTCCTTCCGTGCCATCCCGATCAGCGATGCTCGTCTCCGAAGTCATCTTTCAGGAAGCTGCGAACTCCGGCCACTTCTGGCTGTCGGCGGCTGTGTGCGCTGGGGCCGCCTGGCTGATCGTCATCCTGCTGCGATACGAGCGGCAGTTGGTCTCGCGCCAGATCGGCATCTCGCTGCTGCTGCTGCGTTTGAGTGTCCTCGCGCTGCTGCTGGTCACGTTCCTGCAGCCGACGCTGACACACACGACGGATCGAGAGAACACGAGCCGCGTCGTCGTCGCTGTCGACATTTCGGAGAGCATGGACACCGTCGACGAGCACGCGACCGACGCCGAACTCCTGCGAACAGCCCGAGCGGCGGGCCTGATTGGGAACGATTCAATCAATAAGCGCCTCGACGCCTGGATCGCCGCACTGGAAGCAGGCGAAGAACCCGTCTGGGTCGACGACTCCGAAGCCGCGTCACCTGCTCAGCGAGCTGAACTCACCGCATTAAGGCAACAGAACATCGAACAGGTTCTGGAATCAGCTCGCCGCCTTCCGCGTCGCGAGATCGTGCGACGACTGCTGACAGAATCTCGGAAGCCACTGCTCGATCAACTGTCGGATGTTGCGGATGTCGAAATTCGACTCTTCTCAACAACCACAGAGACGGCGACCGCCGACGGCCTCTCGCAACTGCTGACAGACCTGCCCCCTGCTCTCGCACGGTCCACCACCGACCTTTCGCTGAGCTTCAATGCCCCAGCCGGCGACAACGCAATCCCACTCGCCGGTGTCGTCATCTTTTCCGATGGCCAGCACACGGACAGTTCCGATCCAATCGAACCCGCGACTCGACTAGGGCTGCTCGGCGTACCCGCCATTGCGGTCAT
>JAPOLP010001015.1 GCA_029977045.1 Planctomycetota bacterium | reverse complement strand
TGAGCTACCTGCACCATACGACGGCCCGGACAAGGCTCTTGGCTATCCGGGCCTGGCCTCGATTCTGCGACTGCAGCCGGACTTCTTCGTCGGCACGGGGGACAACGTCTACTACGACACGCCGAAAGAGCCGCGTGCGGAAACTGTCGAGCAGATGCGGCAGAAGTGGCACGAGCAGTTTGTGCAGCCTCGTTACCGCGAGCTGTTCGCAAAGGTTCCGACGTACTGGGAGATCGACGATCACGATTACCGGATCGACGACGGTGACAATTCAGGCGACTACAAGCCGACGGTCGAAGAGGGCCGCCGGCTGATGCTCGAACAGCTCCCCTACGGCGAGCTTCGCCAGAAGGACGTCAAGACTTACCGGACTCACCGGGTGAATCGCGACCTGCAGATCTGGCTGACCGAAAACCGCTGGTACCGCAGCCCGAACGAAATGCCCGACGGCCCGGACAAGTCGATCTGGGGAGCCGAGCAGAAAGCCTGGCTCAAGCAGACGCTGGTCGAGAGTGACGCCAAATACAAAGTTCTGATCTCGCCAACGCCAATGATCGGCCCGGACGACGCGAGGAAGATCGACAATCACTGCGACATCAACGGCTTCCAGCACGAACGCGACGAGTTCTTCGCTTGGCTGAAAGAGACCGGCATCGACAAGCAGCACTTCTACATCGTTTGCGGCGACCGCCACTGGCAGTACCACGCGATCGATCCGCGAGGCATCGAAGAGTTCTCATGCGGAGCGCTCGTCGACGCGAACTCGCGACTGGGCCGCAAAGCCGGCGACCCGGAGTCGACGGATCCCAATGCAGAGATCAAGCAGCCCTACCTGCAGAACCCGCGTTCGGGTGGCTTCCTGTTGATCTCGGTCTCGCCGCTGAACAACGACGCCGATTCCGTACTCAAGTTCGAGTGGCACGACGAGCACGGAGCACTGCTGCACCGCACGGTGAAAAAGTAGGTCCGATCAAGAATCTCACACAAAGCCACGAAGGCACAAAGAGTTGAATGCTTCGTGCCTTTGTGGCTTCGTGTGAGAATCCCTGCACTCACGGGATTCGCTACTGCCCGGCTCGTTCGATCACGAAGCGGAATCCGACTTCGCTCGATCGAAAATCGCGGTCGACGACTCGGCGAGACGCGATGCTGGCAGCTTCGGCAGGGCTGCCCCAACTGGCACCGCGGACGACGCCCTCGTTCGTCGCAGTTGTAGTGCGAACCCATTCGTAAACATTGCCGACCATGTCTCGCAGGCCCCAGACGTTGGGAGCTTTCCGGCCAACCTGCTGAGCAGCGGCATTCGAGTTCGCGTTGAACCACGCTGTCTCTGCCAGACGGAATTCGTCCACGAAAGCCGGGTTCGCAACTGGTCGGCCTGCGTTCGCGGCGTGTTCCCATTGAGCTTCCGACGGCAGGGCAACCTGCCAGCCATTCGGCAGGACCGACTCACGACGGAGCTGCTCCGTCAGACGTTCACAGAATCGATGAGCGTCGTCGTAGCTCGCGAAGTACATCGGAACGTCGCCAGCCTTGTTGCCAATCGCGTCGACCTCGACGGTCCGCCGGGAATGCAGTTCGTCGAGCGTTTGACCGGCGACGGATTCAAACATCGCCTGAGTGACTTCGGTTTCGAGCATCCAGAAGCCATATCGAAGTGACGGCGACCTGCCGTCTGAAGAGCCTTTCGTGAGAGCCGGAATCCAGCGCAGCGTGACATCGCCCGAACGACTCAGCAGAACTGATCTTTGCCCTGCCGATTGGCCGCTGAAACTCAGGCTGCGAGCGAATTCGCGAGCCACTTCCGAGTCGCCGCGATCGATCGCTTCGAGTCGCGCCGTTGCCGCTTCGTACTCGGTTGCCTGAGCCGTCAATTCGCGGATCCGCGAGTTGATCGCTCGCGGCTCGTCGGACGTCGGTTTGAGTCCCTGCGTTTTCGTCAGGTGCTCGTACCGCTCTCGCAGTGTGGCAATCTGCTGCTGCAGGTCGGCGTCGAGAGTAACCTCAATCTCACTCAGACCTCGCACTGCCGCAGTCAGTGTCGCTTCGAGTTTCGGAAGCTGTTCGTCGAGGGCTCGGACCGTTGAACTGTATGGCGAAAAGCGTTTGAGGAGTTCCGAGCGCTGCCGCTCAGTGTCTGCAAGTTGTCGCTCAGCTTCGCGAACCAGCAGTTCGGCACGCTGCCGATCCTGTCCAGCCAACTCGGCGACTCGCGACGCGATCTCGTTCTCCTGGCGGGCGAGTTCGATGGCTGCTGCTGTTTCGCTGCCTCCAAACTGCTTCCAGAGTTCGAGTTCGCTCCGCAGGTTTTCGGCTCGCTCGCCAGCGTCTCTTGCGATGCGTTCGGCAGTTGTCAGCTTGCGGTCGAGGTCAGCGACTCGTTGTTCGAGAGCGTCGCGGGCCACCTGCTGCTCGCGCTGCTGCCTGCTGAGAACTGCCAGTTCTGACTGCAGGCGTCCCAGCTCTTCCCTCGCCTGTTTCAGGCTGCGACCGCTTTCGTCGAGTTCCGTCTGCACGGAATTCCGGGCGGCTGACACATCAGCAAGTTTCGTATCAAGCTGGCGGCCAGCATCGCGAGCTGCACTCAGTTCAGCCTGTAGCTTTTTGCTTGCGGCTTCGAGTTCAGTCACGAGCGTCGCAAACTCGTCGCGTTCTGTTGTTGC
>JAPOLP010000093.1 GCA_029977045.1 Planctomycetota bacterium | reverse complement strand
GGTGCATGTGCTGCTGCTGAATTCCGATGGGAGCGTGAAGCAGACGGTTGAGATCAACTCGAGCACGCCGAACGGGCCGGTTCTGAGCAATTATGACACTTTCGGATCATCTGTTGCTTCGCTGGGTGATCTTGACGGCGATGGGGTCACGGATCTCGCCGTCGGTGCAGAAGCAGATGACGAGGGCGGAGGCTATCGCGGAGCGGTGCATGTGCTGCTGCTGAATTCCGATGGGAGCGTGAAGCAGACGGTTGAGATCAACTCGAGCACGCCCAACGGTCCGGTTCTGAGCGATTATGACCGTTTTGGATCATCTGTAGCGTCGCTGGGTGATCTGGACGGTGACGGAGTCACGGATCTCGCTGTCGGTGCAGATGGTGATGACGAGGGCGGAAGCGTTCGCGGAGCGGTGCATGTGCTGTTGCTGAATTCGGATGGGAGCGTGAAGCAGACGGTAGAGATCAACTCGAGCACGCCCAACGGCCCGGTTCTCAGCGACTTCGACCGTTTTGGATCGTCTGTTGCTTCGCTGGGCGATCTGGACGGCGATGGCATTCTTGATCTCGCTGTCGGTGCTTATGGTGATGACGAGGGCGGAAGCTACCGCGGTGCGGTGCATGTGCTGTTTCTGGAACCGCTCTTCACCGTGGACTTCGGTGACGCTCCTGACGCGGTTGCGGGGACTGGTCCAAGGAACTACGCGACGGTGTTGAGCGATAATGGTGCTCGTCACACGATCGTTTCTGGCCTGCGTCTGGGAGCCTCGGTGGACGGGGACGGCGGGACACTGCAGAACGAAGGGGCCAATGCGGACGACGTTGCTTCAGCGCTTGCGGATGACGAAGACGGGGTGCTGAATCCGCTTGATCTGTGGGGGACAATTGGCGCCGCACCAGCGGTGACGTTGCTGGCGACGAATACGACCGGCAGCGCGGCGACGCTTTCGGGCTGGATTGACTTCAATTCGGATGGCGTGTTCGACAACGCGACGGAACGTGCTCAGGCGGTGGTGAGCACGGGGACAACTGACGGTCGTGTGACGCTGACGTTCCCGACGATCCCTGCCGGGACTGCCGGTTCGACATATGCGAGGTTCCGGCTGAGCACGGATGTTGCGGGTGAGGAATCGACCGGCGCAGCGAGCGACGGCGAAGTGGAAGACTACGTGTTTTCAATCACGGCTCCGTCGACTGGCCTGCCGAAAGCCACGGTAGAGATCAACTCGAGCACGCCCAACGGCCCGGTTCTGAGCAATTATGACTTTTTTGGATCATCTGTTGCGTCGCTGGGTGATCTGGACGGTGACGGCGTGAATGATCTCGCTGTCGGGGCGAATGGTGATGGCGAGGGGGGCTCTTCCCGTGGTGCGGTGCATGTGCTGCTGCTGAATTCGGATGGGAGCGTGAAGCAGACGGTAGAGATCAACTCGAGCACGCCCAACGGGCCGGTTCTGAGCAATTATGACGGTTTCGGTTCTTCTGTTGCGTCGCTGGGCGATCTGGACGGCGACGGCGTGAATGATCTGGCGGTAGGAGCCAGCTACGCCGACAACGGTGCTGGTGTGGTCCACATCCTGCTGCTGAACTCAGATGGGAGCGTGAAGCAGACGGTTGAGATCAACTCGAGCACGCCCAACGGCCCGGTTCTGAGCAATTATGACGCGTTTGGATCATCTGTTGCGTCGCTGGGTGATCTGGACGGTGACGGCGTGAATGACCTGGCAATTGGAGCCTATTCTGACGGCGATTATTACGGCGCAGAAGTACGCAGCAGTGTGTTTCTGCTGTCGTTGAACGCAGACGGGAGCGTGAAACAGACGGTTGAGATTAACTCCAGCACGCCCAATGGGCCAACGGAGAGTGACTTCGGATTTGGAACCTCGCTCACGTCGGTGGGTGATCTGGACGGAGACGGGGTCATGGACATCGCTGTCGGGGCACCGTATGCCGACAATGGCAGCAGTTATTCTGAGGGGGCAGTCGTTCTGCTGTTGCTGAACTCGGACGGCAGTGTGAAACAGAAGGCGGAAATCAACTCCAGCAGCTTGAACGGTCCCACAATCAGCACCGGCGACTGGTTTGGCAGCACATTGACATCAGTAGGGGATCTTGATGGAGACGGTGTCAATGACATCGCTGTCGGATCTTTGAATGGCAATGGCTCCGCGGGCGAAATCGACACCGGGGCGATCCACATCCTGCTCCTCAATGCGGATGCCAGCGTCAAACAGGCAATCAAGCTGGATTCCAGTACGACAGGCGGGCAACTCAACGTGAGTGAATATTTTCAAGCGTCACTGACGTCGCTGGGGGACCTTGACGGAGACGGGGTGAACGAGCTTGCTCTCGGAACACCTCGCGGTATACAAAGCTACTCCCCCGAATCTGGTTTTGTCGATGGTGGTGGGAATCTGCATGTGCTGTTTCTGGAGCCAGTTGACATCGTCTCTCCGACTGTTGGAGTGTCGTTGGACGACACGTCGCTGAGTGCTGGCGAGACGGCGACGGTGACGTTCACATTCTCAGAAGAAGTGGTTGACTTCACGGCGGACGATGTGGCCGTCGAGAACGGCGTCCTGACCGGACTGTCCATTACGGCCGATCCGCTGGTTTACTCGGCCACATTCACTCCGACGGCCGACATAGAGGCGGCGACGAACGTGATCTCTGTCGGGACGAACTACAGCGACACGGCTGGCAATGCAGGCCTGGCTGGAGTCTCGGCGAACTACTCGATCGACACGCTCGCACCAACGGTCGTGATCACGCCGGACGGCACATCCACCAGTGAATCTTCGATTGTCTTCACGTTTCAGTTCAGCGAAGCGGTATCTGGCTTCGAGGCCGTCGACGTGAGCATCACGAACGGCTCAGCGGGGACGTTCACTTCAGTTGATGCGGACACGTTTACGCTGGAAGTGACGCCATCCGCCGGGGGCGCCGTCACGGTAAGCGTTGCGAACGGGGCGGCTCAGGATGCGGTGGGCAACAGTTCGACCGCGGCCGCGGCGATGGTGATCGTGGCAGTTCCTGTCGATGTGACGCTGCCTGGTGCGGGGATTTATGAAGTCCTGCGCGATGGAACTGATCTGGTTGTCCGGGCACAAGGCGGTACTGAGCTGAGCCGCGATGTGGCTGCCGAGGTCTCAGTGCTGCGGATCACCGGGTCAACCGGAGACGACGTCGTGACGGTGCTTGATTCCGGCACACCCGTCGAAACACGACTCGCCTTCACTGGAAATGACGGTAACGATCGGTTTGATGCGTCGCTCGCCACGGGGGCGGTCAACCTGACTGGCAGTGGCGGGGATGACGTGCTGATTGGCGGGTCAGCTGACGACACGCTCAACGGAGGCAGCGGCAAGGACGAACTTGTCGGCAACGCGGGCGACGACCTCGTCCAGGGGAATGGTGGAACCGGTGACACGCTCGATGGCGGTGATGGCAACGACACGCTCAACGGCGGTAGCGGGAATGATCTCATTCGGGAAGCCTTCACCGGCGATGTCGTACTGACGAACGCGACAATGACCGGCCGCGGCACGGATACGATCATCAGTGCTGAACGTGCTGAATTGACCGGCGGCGGCGCGGGTCAGACGATCGACGTAAGCACGTTCTTTACACCTGGGTTGACGTCGGTGACGCTTGATGGTGGTGGGGGCAACGACACGCTGCTGGGCTCGGATGGCAGTGACGTTCTGGTCGGCAGCGGCGGCAGCGACCGGATCGAAGGCAATTCCGGTCACGACCGCATCATCGGCGGTTCGGGAGCGGACACTCTGATCGGTGGAGACGGAAACGACTTTATCAAGGGTTTGGGCGGGTCTGGTGATCGGCTGAGTGGTGGTAATGGAAATGACACGCTTAACGGTGGTCGCGGAGTCGATCGTGTGATCGAGACCGGTGACGTCGATTTCACGCTGACCAACACTTCCTTGACGGGTCTGGGTACAGACGTTGTGCAGGCGATCGAGGTTGCGGAGCTCAAAGGTGGGCCATCTGATAACGTGATCGACGTCAGTACGTTTTCGGGATTTCGAGGCTTCACGATTCTGCGCGGCAATGGCGGAAACGATTCGATCATCGGCTCCGCGATGAATGATGTCATCAACGGCGGCGACGGTGATGACACGCTGCTTGGTAAGGCTGGTGACGACACGCTCAACGGCGAAGACGGGAACGACGGCCTGTCCGGATTTACCGGCGACGATGTGATCGACGGCGGTCGAGGTTTCGACCGTGGCTTTGGCGGCGAAGGCAACGACTCGCTGACCGGAGGCAATGCAGCTGACACGCTGATTGGCGGAAACGGTGACGACACGATCGCCGGCAACGATGGCACCGACACACTTGTCGGCGGCACTGGCAACGATGATGCCTCGCCAGGTGACGTCATCAACGACGCAACAGCCATCATTGACGAAACGTTTGTGCTTGACCCTCTGCCGGCGTGGATTGACCTGGTCTAGGGCCAGGGCTTTTGTCCTGGCGTGTCCAGCGGCCAAAACTCCCAATCAACCGGCAGCTCGAAATTCCCCACACTGTGGCAGTTGCATCGCGAGAAACGAGACCCGCAATGATACACGACGCTCCCATGTCGTCGAGTTCCGCCTCGCAACCATGGCTTAACGCGATGGGCTCTCGCCATTTTCTGGATTGGCTTGCCGAGCAGACGGTGAGCCTCGCGTTTACGACCTATCAAACGGGCAAGCTCTTCTTCGTTGGACGTAAGCCGGACCATTCGATCTCAGTTTTCGAGCGGACTTACAACCACTGCATGGGCATGTGGGCGTCTCCGGATGCCCGCACCCTCTGGGTCAGTTCGCGGTTTCAGCTTTGGCGGTTCGAGCAGGCTCCCGCTCAGGTTGTCCCGTACCGACAGCCGGAGGGAACACTTGCCGAAGGTGACGACGAGCAGCCGATTCCTCAGTGGACGACGCGCGGTTACGACGTCGCCTACATCCCGAGGATCGGCTACACAACCGGGCACGTCGACGTTCACGATGTCGCGGTCGACGCGGATGGCCGAGTCATCTTCGTCAACACGATGTTCGGCTGCCTGGCCACGGTCAGCGAGACCGCTAACTTTCAGCCGTTGTGGCAACCGCCGTTTCTGAGTGCTCTTGTACCAGAGGACCGCTGCCATCTGAACGGTCTGGCAATGCGTGAAGGACGTCCCGCGTTCGTCTCGGTCGTCAGCCGCTCGGACGTAGCCGATGGCTGGCGCGACCGACGCCGCGATGGCGGTTGCGTGATCGATATCGAATCCGGGGAACCGGCCTGCACCGGCCTTTCAATGCCGCACTCACCTCGATGGTATCGTGATCGGCTGTGGGTTTTGAATTCCGGCACCGGCGAGTTTGGATGCGTCGACGCGGTGACCGGCAAGTTCGAACCAGTCGCGTTCTGTCCGGGCTACATGCGTGGTTTGTCGTTCCGTGGCGATTATGCCATCGTCACGCTTTCAAAACCCAGACACGCTACATTCCAGGGTCTCGATCTGGACGAACGATTGCAGCAACGCGACGCCGAACCGCAATGCGGCCTGCAGATCATCAACCTCAACACGGGCACCGTCGAACACTGGCTCCGTCTCGACGGCAACCTCGTCACCGAACTGTATGACTCCGCCGTCCTTCCCGGAGTCCGCCAACCCATGGCCGTCGGCTTCAAGACGAATGAAATCGAACGCCTGATGCTGATCGCCGAACCGGGCGAGTTCTAAGCAGTCGTAGAACGGAATTCATTCCCTTCCAGGCCGTAGGCAGGTTTCTCCGAAACCTGGAACGACGCAAGGCAAAGTATCATCCTCGCTTTGGCGGTCCCTACGCAGCTTGTGACGGGACTCTGCTGAACTGCGAGTTTCGGAGAAACTCGCCTACGGCTGCTTGCCTTCAACTATTACCCGGCGTCTTCGAGCCCTGTGAACGACTCGGATCCCGCGGCTGGGAATCGTCTGAACGCATCGAAACTCATCTTGCAGGAAATTCATCGTGTGCCCGAGAGTCCGCCGCAGAAATACCTTCGGTCAACGAGACTTCTGTCCTGGCGGGAATGGATTCCGATGCTGGACTGCACACGGAAGAACTGGTGGCTGCGCGGACTTTCTGAACGACTGCGAACGGCACGCATTCGAGGGCGTCTGCAACGTCCTGCTGAGACCGCCGGTACAAAGAAACGCCGCCGGACATCGCGCGATCCCGGACCGGCAGTTTTCGGCGAGTTGCTCGAAGTTCGGACGCTGCTGACGACGATCACGATCGACTACTCGCTCGACACCAACAACTTCTTCGACTCGCAGGAAAAGATGGACCTGCTGCAGTCGGCGGCGGACTCGCTGGCCAGCCGGCTGACGGACAGCCTGGCGGCGATCGAGCCAGGTCCGTCGGGCTTCGGGTTCGACAATACCTGGACGGCGGACTTCAACCATCCCGGGACCGGTTCGCCGCAGTCGATCACGGACCTGACGATCGCGGCGGACACCCTGGTCGTTTACGCCGGAGGCCGCGATCTGGCCGGATCGACGGTCGGTTTCGGCGGCCCGGGCGGCTACAGCTCATCGGGGACGCAGGCCTTTCTCGACCTCGTGGCCTCGCGCGGACAAAGCGGGGCGCTGGATTCTCCCGCGACAGACTTCGGGCCGTGGGGCGGAGCGATCACGTTTGATACTGGCACGAACTGGTTCTTCGGCACGACCACGGCCGGGCTCGATGGCGATGAGACCGACTTCCTTTCGGTCGCCGAACACGAACTGGCTCACCTGCTGGGACTCGTAACGGCCGACTCGTGGGACACGTACGTCTCGGGCAGCAGTTTCACAGGCACGGCCTCGGTCGCCGAGTACGGTAGCAACGTCCCGCTGAATGGTGACGCGGCTCACTGGGCCCGGGACACCATGTCGGACGGACGCGACGCGACCATGACGCCGACGCTGCTGAACGGCACGCGCGGACTGTTCACGAGCCTCGACTATGCGGCCCTGGACGACATTGGCTGGGACCTCGCCGCTCCCGTTGACTATGGCGACGCTCCCGATACCGGAGCCGGAACGGGCGCAGGCAATTACCAGACACTCGCCAGCGACAGCGGCCCCAGCCATACGATCGTGTCGGGACTGTTTCTCGGCGCGACGGTCGATGGCGAGGCTGGCACGCTGCAGAACTCCGGAGCCAGTGCCGACGACACTGCCGGTGGTCTGCCGAGTGACGAAGACGGAGTCCTCGACCCGCTGGACCTGCAGGGCACGGAAGGTGCCGCGCCGACAATCACACTGCTCGTCACAAACACCACCGGCAGTGCCGCCACGCTGTCGGGCTGGATCGACTTCAACGGCGACGGCGTGTTCGACAACAGCAGCGAACGGACTCAGGTCGCCGTACCCAATGGGACAGATGCCGATCGCCTGACGCTGACGTTTCCAGTGATCCCCGGCGGCTCAGCAGGGTCAACCTACGCTCGCTTTCGGCTGAGTACTGACTCGGCAGGCCAGAACTCGACCGGAGCGGCGAGCGATGGTGAGGTTGAGGACTACGCGTTTGTGATCACTTCGCCGGGCAGCGGCACGGTCGACAGTTTTCTCGAAATTGCCAGCGATACCAACGGCGGGCCGTCACTTAACACCACAGACGTATTCGGCAGGTCCCTGACTGCGATCGGCGACCTCGATGGAGACGGGATTCCCGACATGGCGGTTGGTGCGTCTGGCGACAGCTCCGGTCGCGGCGCAGTCCATGTGCTGCTGATGAACTCCAACGGAACCGTCAAGAGTTCGACGAAGATCGGCAGCGGCGTTAACGGTGGCCCGTCGTTGCCAACGGGCGGCCAGTTCGGGTTTTCGGTGGCGAGCCTCGGCGATCTCGACGGTGACGGAGTGTCCGACCTGGCCGTCGGTGCCAATCGTGACAGCTCGCGCCGCGGCGCGGTCTACGTGCTGTTGATGAATGCAGACGGCACCGTGAAAGACTCAACGAAGATTGCCAGTGACACGAATGGAGGCCCGACACTGACCGCCGGGGACTACTTCGGTAGCTCCGTTGTTGGAATCGGTGACCTGGACGGGGACGGCGTCAATGACCTGGCTGTCGGAGCTTCCGGGAATGGGTACTACGATGGGGCTGTCCATGTGCTGTTTCTCAATTCCGATGGCACGGTCAAAAGCTCGACGGAGATTTCGAACGGGACGGGCGGCGGGCCGGCAGTTTCGCACTACGACGCCTTTGGGAATTCCGTAGCCGGCCTGGGCGATCTGGACGGCGATGGCGTGATCGATCTCGCTGTTGGATCCCCCAAAGAGTATGACAGCGGAGAAGATCGCGGTTCGACCTACGTGCTTTTCCTGAACGCCGACGGGACCGCGAAGAGTTCGACCAAGATCGCAAACGGTTTGAATGGCGGACCAGCGATTGCGGAGTACGACCAGTTTGGAACCTCTGTCGCTGGAGTCGGTGATCTGGATGCCGATGGAGTGGGAGACCTCGCTGTCGGTGCGATTGGCGACACCACGGGTGGAGCCGTGCTTTCGCATCGCGGGGCAGTTCACCTGCTGTTTCTGAATTCCGACGGCACGGTGAAAGACTCGACGAAGATCGCCAGCGATACCGGCGGCGGGCCAACGCTCGCCAACTTCGACCTGTTTGGCTGGTCGGTGACAGGCCTCGGCGACTTGAATGGCGACGGCATTAACGACCTCGCTGCCAGCAGCCCAGGGCCCGGTGCCGTTCACGTGCTCTTTATGGCTGGGCCTGCCGGGCCGCAGGACGAGAGCGTGACATTGTCGGCTGGCGGCAGTTACGAGGTGTTGTGGGACGGCGATGATCTTGTCGTACGAGTCAGCGGCGGAGCGGAGTTGTTTCGCCAGACGGCGTCGGCGGTCGCGAGCCTGACGATCAACGGGTCGGCGGACGCGGACCTGGTCACCGTGCTTCATACCGGGACAGCGGTTGATACGCCGCTCGTGTTTGTCGGCGGCGACGGAGACGACTCGTTCGATGCGTCGCTGGCGACCGGGCCGGTGAACCTGTCGGGCAACTCCGGCAGCGATACTCTGACTGGCGGTTCCGGCGACGACACGCTGACAGGCGGCAGCCAGGCGGACGAACTGATCGGTGGCCCTGGCAACGACGCATTGAACGGCTCTGGTGGAACCGGCGACACGCTCGACGGCGGAGACGGCGACGACACGCTTAATGGTGGCAGTGGGAACGATCTGATTCGCGAGACGTTTGTCGGCGACGCGACGCTGACGAACTCAGCGATGACAGGACGCGGCAACGATACGGTGATCGACGCCGAGCGGGCGTTTCTGACAGGTGGTGGCGCCGGACAGACGATCGATGTGAGTGCGTTCTTCGCGGAGGGCCTCACTTCGGTCACGCTTGATGGAGCGGGCGGAAACGATGTGCTGATCGGCTCGAACGGCAGCGATGTGTTGATCGGTGGCGGCGGCAGCGACAGTCTCGAAGGTGGTGACGGTGACGATCGGATTCTCGGCGGATCCGGAGCCGACACGCTGCAGGGCGGCACGGGCAACGATCTGCTCAAGGGGCTCGGCGGATCCGGCGACCAGCTCAGCGGCGGCGAGGGTGACGACACCATCAACGGCGGACGCGGAATCGACCGGCTGATCGAGACCGCCGATACCGACTTCACGCTCACGAACGCGTCGCTGGCTGGGCTGGGCTCGGACGTCGTACAGGCGATCGAAGTTGCCGAGCTGAACGGTGGCGACTCAGCCAACACGATCGACGTCAGTGCGTTTCTCGGCTTTCGAGGCTACACGCTGATTCGCGGAAATGGCGGCAACGACACGCTGATAGGTTCGGACGGGACTGACGTGCTGAATGGCGGCGACGGCGACGATTCGCTCGTCGGCAATGAGGGCAACGACCTGCTCAACGGTGACGCCGGCGATGACATCTTGCTCGGAAAAGAAGGCAACGACACGCTCAACGGCGGCGACGGCAACGACGGCCTGTCCGGCTTCACCGGCGACGATGAAATTAACGGCGAACGCGGCTACGACATCGGACTGGGCGGCGAAGGCAACGACACGCTGACTGGCGGCAACGCCGTCGACACTCTGATCGGCGGAGACGGCGACGATTCGATCACCGGCGATGGCGGCACCGACACGCTCGTTGGAGGAACCGGCAACAACGATGCCTCGATGGGCGACGTGATCAGCGACGCCACCGCGACCATCGACGAAGCCTTCATGCTGGATCCTCTGCCCGCCTGGGTCGATCAGGTGTGAGTGGCGATTCGGTTTAAGAGCGGCCAGACTTCGCAGCCTTTCTGAGCAACGCTGGCGACTTCTGACTCTGGACCTGGCTGTGGATACTCCTGCAAATCTGTCTGACGACGAAAATCCAACCGACGAATCGCTGGCGTTGGCGATCGACGTTCTGGAGCAGATTGCTGCTGATCGAGGGTTGCTCGCGCGGCTGGACAAGGAGCAGCGGAAGCGGCTGGTGCAGGCGGCTGAACGCGTCGCGAGCCCGGACCGCAAATCCCGCAAGCAGCTTGTCCGAGCCTTCAAACAGCAGGAAAACGCCGAGATTGCCGTGCAGAAGGCTGAGGACGAACTGAAGCTGGCTCGGACGGGGATTCGCAATCACCTGGGAACCCGGCAGCTCAAGCGTCCCTGTCCTCCGGAACCGTTCGAGCCCGAACTGTCGCCGCCGAATCAGCTGCCCGAAGACGCGTTTGTCGACCGATTGAACGTCGCTCGAAGCTGCTACATCTGCAAACGCTACTTCGACCGCATTCACTTCTTCTATGACGCCCTGTGCCCCGACTGTGCTGCCCTGAACTGGGAGCGGCGGGAGCAGACGTTCGATCTGACGGGCCGCTACGCGCTGCTGACCGGCGGCCGAGTCAAAATCGGCTACCACGCGGCGCTCAAGCTGTTGCGAGCCGGCTGCCACGTCGTCGTCACCACCCGGTTTCCTCGCGACGCGGCCAAACGGTTTACTGCTGAAGAGGACAGTGCCGACTGGATTGATCGCCTGCAGTTGCACGGGATCGATCTGCGGCACACTCCCAGCGTCGAAGCCTTCGCCGATCACCTGTGCGCGACGCTGCCGCGGCTGGATTTCATCTTGAACAACGCCTGCCAGACCGTCCGCCGACCGCCGGGCTTCTATGCTCACATGATGGAAGACGAACGGCGGCTGGCGGCTGACCTGCCCGATACGGCGCAGCGGCTGCTGGAATCGTACGAAACGCTGCGCGACCGCATCGGCGACCTGCCGGCCAGTGACCGCACGCTGCCCACTCAGGTCGACGGCAGCCTGGCTGGGATTCAGCGGGCGGCCGAGCTGTCACAGATTGCTCTGGTGCCCGAAGACCACGCGGGTGGAGACGAGCTGTTTCCCACTGGAAAACTCGACGGCGATCTGCAGCAGGTCGACCTGCGGACGGTCAACAGCTGGCGGCTGAAGCTGGCGGATGTCGAGACCGTCGAGCTGCTGGAAGTGCAACTCGTCAACGCGATCGCGCCGTTCATTCTGAATGCCCGCCTGAAACCGCTGATGCAGAAGGTCCCGACGCCGGACAAGCACATCGTCAACGTGTCCGCGATGGAGGGCGTCTTCTATCGCGCCTACAAGACGGACAAGCACCCGCACACGAACATGGCGAAAGCGGCGCTCAACATGCTGACTCGCACGTCGGCTCATGATTACGCCCGCGACGGCATCCACATGAACAGCGTCGACACCGGCTGGATTACCGACGAATACCCCGCCGCGATTGCTCAACGAAAAACCGAAGAACTCGGC
>JAPOLP010000830.1 GCA_029977045.1 Planctomycetota bacterium | reverse complement strand
AGCGGCACGGCGCAAGCCGTGCGGTGTCGCTTGTGAACGCTTCGCTGGACCGGACGGCTTGCGCCGTGCCGCTACGATGACTCTCGATATTTTCCCGCGACAGGCGAACCCATGACTGACCAGAACGCTGCGGAAACTCAGGCTCAATCGACCGCCGACTCGCCCGGCATTCTTGAACCGCCCGTCGCGTTTGGCGGGATTGTACGGCAGCTCGGACCGGGCCTGATCATCGCGGCGAGTATCGTCGGCTCGGGTGAGCTGATCGCGACAACAAAGACCGGCGCGCAGGCCGGCATGTCGCTGCTGTGGCTGATCATCGTCGGCTGCATCATCAAAGTGTTCGTCCAGATTGAGCTGGGCCGGGCGGCGATTGGTCTTCAGGAGACAACACTCACGTCGCTGAATCGCGTGCCTGGACCACGGCTGCGCGTCAACTGGATCCTCTGGTACTGGCTGGTGATGATGCTGGTCGGTTTCGGCCAGCTTGGCGGAATCGTCGGCGGCGTCGGCCAGTCGTTGGCGATGGCGAAGCCAATCACTGGCGACTACGTCAGTACGGTGATGATGCCTTCCGAGCACGAACTGAAGCATTACATCGCGTGGGAAGACGACATCGCGGACGGAAGCTCGGCACTCAACGCCGTTCCAGAGGACGCTCGAAAGCGAATCGAAGCGAGCCAGGCAGTCATCCGCGAGCGACTGGAGAAACTCGATGCGGTGCATGAAGGACGCAGCGAAGAGATTGTGTCGCTCGTGCGCACTCTGATCGCGGCGGAACGCGGCGAGATATCAGGAGAGGAAGCCGACGGCGCGAAGAAGGCCGTTAAGGAAATGCTCAGCCCGCACACGGTGGATGACAAATACTGGTCCGTCGGAGTGGCGATCATCACGATCGTCCTGCTGGTTCGTGGCCGTTACGGATTGATTCAGAACGTGTCGACGGTGCTGGTGGTCGCCTTCACGTTCGTGACGATCGGCAATGTGCTGTCGCTGCAGTTCAACTCGCCGTTTTCGATCGGGCTCGATGAGATTCTCGGCGGACTGATTCCGTCACTGCCGCCTGAGGGGATCAAGCCGCCGGGCCTTCCGAACTGGGAACTCAAGCAACCGCTGGCAACCGCGCTGGCGACGTTCGGCATCATCGGCGTCGGGGCGACCGAGCTGATCATGTACCCCTACTGGTGCATGGAGAAGGGGTATGCCCGGTTCGTTGGGCCAAACACCGGCGAGGACTCCTGGAAGCAGCGGGCACTGGGCTGGATTCACGTCATGAAGTACGACGCGTTCGCCTCGATGATTATCTACACCCTGGCAACGATTGCCTTCTTCTACATGGGCGTTGCCGTGATGCACAGCCGCGGGCTCGACCCGGAAGGCATGCGCATGGTGAGCACTCTGATGGAGCAGTACGTGCCCGTCTTCGGCGACTATGCCAAGTGGCTGTTCCTGGCCGGAGCGATCGCCGTGCTGTACTCGACGTACCTTGTGGCCAACGCTGCCTGGACCCGGGTTTATACGGACGCCTTCAAAGTCTTCGGTCTGATGTCGAGCACCTCGGTCGTCGCACACCAGCGGTCGATCCGCATTCTGGCCGTCGTGCTGCCGCTGATTTCGCTGACGCTGTACTGCACCGGAATCAATCCAGTGAAGCTCGTTCTGCTGAGCGGTCTGATGCAGGCCATCATGCTGCCGATGCTTGGCTTCGCGGCACTGTACTTCCGGTACAAACACACGAGCACGGGGATTCAGCCCAGCAAGGCATGGGACATCCTCCTGATTCTGTCATGCGTGGGCCTGCTGATCGCCGGTGGCTGGGGCTTCTACAGCAATCTGTGATGACTGTGGTTGCCTGGCTATTCCGATTGAACTCTGAGGTGCCGCGAGAGGATCGCGCTGATGGCTGATCCCGCAGACGACGATCGGCCTGTTCCCGACGACCATGACTCCTCTGTCCGACCGACTCACAGTCTGTGGGACGTGATGCGGCACGAAGGTGATGGCGAGCCAAAGCCTGATCCAGAGGACGCTGCAGATGCGCTCGATGGCGGCGAATCGCTCAATCCGTTGCCCACTGCTTTCGATGACGAGATTGAATTCGCTGAAGCAACGTCGGATACTGGCTGGGACGGAACGTCTGATCTCGGGGGCGACGTTGCGCGCGAACCGGCTGACTCGATGGACGAGGTGGTCGGTCACGACAGCGTTCTGGAGTCGCCTGATGAAGAGTCCGTCGACGAGGCCGAGACTTGCGAGTCGGAAATTCTCGGCGAGTATCCCGGCCTGAGTGTCCTGCCCGCGACAGAGCTGCCTGCATTCCCGTCTGCAGGCAGCGACCGCAAGCGGCGCGAGCCGGCAACGCTGGCGCTGGTCTTCGGAATCGCGGCGGCGGCTCTCTTGCTGCTGTGCCTGCTGCCACTGACGGCGCTGCGCATCATTCCAGGGATTGCTGGCCTCGCCGCGCTGACTTATGGCTGCCTGGCTCTGGCGAAGCGACGCTCTGGCTCGTCCGGTTGGCAGGTTCTGTTCGCGGGAACGGGATTGTCGCTGGGACTCGTCGGCCTGTTTGCCGGGCCGCTGTGGCTGAACGAGGCTGGCGAACGCTGGCGGCGTAAGCAGACCAGCCGCGTCGTGACGGCCAACCTGCAGCAGATCTGGGCAGCGCTCGACAGCTTTCACTCCGAACACCAGCGATTCCCGGCAGGCGGCTCGTTCGCTGACTACGCTGACGGATTGCCAATTGGAATGCACGGCTGGATGACGGACCTGCTGCCGCATCTCGGGTACGAGCAACTGTCCGCTCAAATCGACCGCCGCCGCCCCTGGAGCGATCCGGCAAACGCGCCAGCCATGCAGACTCGCGTTGAGATCTTTCTGACTCCCGGCACACCTTACGAGCCGACGCCGACTGATCACGCCCCGACTCACTTCGCCGGTGTTGGCGGACGTGTCGAAACGGACTTCGGTACCGGCGACCTGGGCATCTTCGGGCGAAATTCGCAGCTGACTCGCGACGACGTCATCGACGGCCTGTCGCAAACAATGATTGCCGGCGAGGTCGCGCAGTCGATTCCCGCGTGGGGCGAGCCCGACAACTGGCGATCGATCGGTGCCGGTCTGAACAAATCGCCTCAGGGCTTTGGAAACGGCGACGATACAGGAGCCCATTTCCTGATGGCTGACGGCTCCGTCCGCTTCCTGCCTAACCGCATGTCACTCCAGACACTGCAGCAACTAAGCACCCGGAATGGCAGTGAGCCGTAAAGTCGTTGATTGCTCCGCGATCGAAACGGTCAGCTGTCAAACACGAACTCGTGTCGAACATGATACGGGTGTTGTCTCTGGTCGCTGAGTTCTCAAAACGCAACGCTTCGATCGCGGAGCGATCAGCGACTTTGGATTTCATCCGTCTTTCGCGGTTGGCAGGCGGGT
>JAPOLP010000043.1 GCA_029977045.1 Planctomycetota bacterium | reverse complement strand
TCGAATGGAAGGCGCTCAAGGCCGAAAAGTACGACGCGGGCATCTATGTCCGGACAAAGGTCGGCGGCGGGCCGTACCCTAAGAACGGGCATCAGATCAATCTGCTGCAGGGCCGCGAAGGCGACCTGGTCGCGAGCAAGGAAGGCATGAGCCGCGGGCTGATCAAGGAAGGCGACTGGAACGTCTTCGACATTTCCGTTCGCGGCCAGAAGCTCAGCATGAAGATCAACGGAAAGGACGCCTGGGCGGTCGAGGGGCTGAAGAACGAGACCGGCCACGTTGGCTTTCAGATCGAAGTGCCACTCGGCGGGCAGTTCCTGATCCGCAGCGTGCGTATCAGCGAGATCGGCTCGACCAGCCTGTTCAACGGCAAGGACCTGTCCGGCTGGGAAGGTGCCGGCAAGCCAGCCGACGTCTGCTGGAGCGTCGCTGACGGAGCGATCGTCTGTGACGGAACCAAAGGCGGCCCGTGGCTGCGGACGGACAAGGAGTACGGCGACTTCAACCTGCGGTTCGACTATCAGGTCTCCCCCGGCGGCAACAGCGGCGTTTACGTCCGTGTCCCCGCAGATGGCCTGCACCACCGCGATGACGAATCGAAGCCGGAAGCCGGGTTCGAGATCCAGGTGCTCGACGACGCTGCCGAGCAGTACCGCAAACTGAAGCCCTATCAGTACTGCGGATCGCTGTACGACATCTGCGGTGCCAGCGAGCACGTCGGCCGACCGGCAGGCGAGTGGAATACGCTCGAACTGAACTGCAACGGCCAGCACGTCTCGACGATTCACAACGGCCAGCTGATCGTCGACGTGAAGCCCGAAACGCACCCGCTAATCAGCCTGCGCAAGACCAGCGGCTTCCTGGGCCTGCAGAACCACAGCACCGTGGTCCGCTTCCGAAATCTGCGTATCGCGCCGGCTCGCTGAGAAGGTCGGCACATTTGACCGCAAGCCGGAGACGTGCGTGTCCCAGCCTTTGACGCCCGTAGTGTGTGGGACCACCGCCCAACCCGGGCACCATTGCCTCCGGCTGCGGGTCAAACAATCGCCCTGTTCGCGACGCTTCTCGATTGCGCACTACGGGACAGCGCCAGCCCGCTTGAATCGGTTGGCCTCTCACTGCCAGGCATTCGGAGTCGTCATGTTTGACAGGTGTGTGCGCATTGAGCGTTTGCACTGTTAACGACGATTTTCAGCGCGTCGCCTGCTGTGTCGACGCGAAGCAGCGAGGCCTGGTTCCCGCCGCCGCAAACGCTTGCGGGACGCCGCCTCTTCAGGCACGCACGCTGCGTTTCCCACCACTCTGGAAGACGTTTACACGCAGCATCGAACAATACGACTACGGTTTTCGACCTGTGTTCGGAACTGTTCAACCTACTGAGCGCTGACTGGCAGCGTCGATGTTGCGTTTACCACGTTTACAGCTGGAAACAGTCACGGGAATTTGAGACCGATCTGTCACGACGCACTGATTACTGGCGTGTGAACGTGTCAGGACGCTCCTGAAATCGCCGCGAGTTGGCAGCTCAGACGCGAGGCGGTGAATTGTCAGTTACGGGCAATGGTGGCTCGTACAGCATGGGGGCATTGACGCGAGGTATCGAGACCCGCGTTCGCAGGAGAGTGGCACCTCGCCCAGCGAGGACTGCCGTCAAGAGTGTGGCGAGGCAGCCGCACCCTGCAGGAGTGAAGGAGAGCGCGCGCTGGAGTGTCGCGCTCGGCATGAGGTGCTTCGACGCAGGCGGCGTCACCGGATGGGAGATCGAAGCTCCCGCTGAGTTGTGATCCAGGGGGGCACCTGGATCACGGGGCGACTCAGCGGGAGCTTCGCTCTCCCGCCACATCCCAGAGTGGCTCCTCGCTCTGCGAGGTCAGCCTTCGTCGCACAGCGCGGGTCTCCCGACCTCACGGCAACAAACACACAAAACACGAACGGCAAGCTTCACCGCTCGCCATGACCGACCAGGCATTCGTTACTCAACCAGGACCGACAACCATGCAACTCAAAAACTGGCTTGGCATTTACGAGACATTCGCCGCACGCATGAACTGGGTTCGTCGAGCCCGGCGGTTTGTGAACCGCAAGACGCGCCAGGGAGCCCCCGGTTACCTGATGCCCGGGCAGGCCGGCAGTTTCGGTCCCAGTCGGTGGCACTCGTCTCCGCGGATGCGTCGAGCCATGCAACGGCAGGACTACTACGCCGCCATGATGCGCAGCACCGAGCGGCTGGAAGACCGCACGCTGCTGACCGTTGAGGTCACTCTTGCAGGAAACGTGCTGAGGATTACCGACATCGGAGGAGACGACTCCGCTGATGACATCAAGGTGCAGTTCACGAGCGATGGAGTGAACTACGTTGTCACTGACCAGAACGCGACCAGCATCACGGCGACCGGCTTTGCTGGAGATGGAACTGCATCTGTGACTGTGCCGGCGGCATCGGGAGTTGATGGCATCCTGTTCGACCTGAAGGGCGGCGACGACGCTGCTCAATTCCTGACTGGCTCGATGGCCGCGACACTGAGTAACGGGTTTACGATTACTGACGGTGCAGGGACGGATTCAGCGAGTGTGCTGGCAGACTTCTCGACCAGCGGTGCTGACATCAATATCAGCGCCGAATCGACGACGCTCGACAAAGGTCAGAACGTGACAGGCGGGAACATCTCGTTGACGACCGACGCGATCAGCATTGGCCAGCCACTCACGGGCAGCGGAACGCTGACAATCAAGCCGCTGACCGCGAGTACGACGATTGGAATCGGCGCCGCCACACCGGCAGGCACACTTGACCTCAGCGATACGGAACTCACGCGCCTGACGGATGGCTTCAGCTCGATCACGATTGGTGACGCGGCGAGTGGCGACATCACCATCGACACAGCAACGTTCACGGATTCGGTGGTCCTGAATACGAGCGGTGCGGTCCATGACGTGACGGGGGCGGACATCAGTGTCGGCACGGGCAATACGCTGACGATCAACGGCAACGTCGCTCCGGGGCAATCGCCTGGTATTCTCAACGTCACGGGTAATCTGGATCTGGAAGCCGGTTCGACGGTCTACCTGAGCGATGACTTCAATGACAACAGCATCGACCCGGCCAAGTGGAATGTTGTCACGACGGGGATTGACTATGGCGTCCCATCGGTCACCGAGACCGGTGGCAGGATTCAGCTCGCGGGACGCGGTCACCTCAATTCGGCGTTCGCCATCGATCCGAATACGCCGGGTGGCTTGACCATCACCGGAACCTGGGAATTCGGAAGCGTCGGACTTACCGGTGATACGATGCAGATCCTGACCCGTTCGGATGGAATACCCGGAGGGGGTTTTGGAGAGACCTCGAATGGCATCGAACTCTGGCTTCACACGGACGACAAACTGAGAATTGCAGGGCGCGGCGCAGCTACCGTCACTGGCGCCACCATTGGCAATATTACGCGGACCCTTGGATCAACTTACGAATTCACGCTCACTGACAACGGAACGACCATCACGGGCACAGTCACTGAGGTCGGAAATCCAACCAACACCGCCACCGTCACTGCGACGAGTACGTATGTGTCGGCAACCAACCTGGTGACCTTCCACAACCGGGAAAGTAACACGGGAAGCGCCACCGTCCGGCAGTCCTACCTCGACGATGTCGTCATCACTGCGACGCCTCGCGAGTATGCAGCGTATGAAGTTGAGATCGGCGGTACGACGCCCGGCGAAACCGCGACCAGTCACGACCAGATCAACGTCACCGGTACGGTCACGATCGGCTCGAACGTGAAGCTCGACCTGTCGAACTACATGAGCAACTACACGCCGGCGGGTGGCGATCAGATTGTCATCGTCGACAACGACATGGCGGATGCGATTGTCGGCACGTTTGTCATGGGCAGCGGCGGGACGGACAGCAACGGCGGACAGCTTTCCGAAGGTGACGTCATCTCTGATTTCCTGGGCAGCGGCCTGGACGCACTCATCACCTACGCCGGTGGTGACGGCAATGATGTTGTGCTGATTGTTGCTCCTTCAGCTCCGGGCGGTGTCGCTTCCGGCCTGGCTCTGTGGTTCGACGCGAACGATGCCTCGACGCTGTTCAGCGACGCGGCCGGGACGACACAGGCAACGGCCGACGCCGATAACGTGGCTCGGTGGAACGACAAGTCGCCGTTCGGGCGCGATGCAGTTCAGGCGACGGCGGCTGACCAGCCGGCTCTGATCACCAACGGCATTGGAATTGCGAACGCGGTGTCGTTCGATGCGGCAAATACCGAATTCCTGTCGACATCCAGCTCGATCACGCACACCGAAGCCTTTGGCGTGTTCAAGTACAACAACAACACGTCATTCAATACTGTCGTTGGTGGCGATGCCGGTTCGTTCCAGTACTTCTTCCGCGACTTCAACACTGCGGGTGACACCTCGACGATTGTCTTCGGTCAGAACGGCGCCGGGCTGCAGGTCTCGAATGTCAGTCACACCGTGCAGAATCTGTACAACAGCAATATTGGACCGGCGACCGACACGGGACGTCTGAACGGAGCTACGGTCAGCGGCAGCGGCACCGCAGCACCGTTTACCGGCAACACGCTCGTGGGTAAGCAGGCGACTGGCCTGAACATGGACGGCGAGATCGCCGAGCTGATCATCTACTCGTCCGAGGTCGCCAGCGATGCCGATCGCGAGAAGATCGAATCGTACCTGGGACTGAAGTACGGCATCAGCCTGGACAGCAGCCGCAACTACGTGGATTCCGCGGGCAACGTGATCTTTGCCAGCACAACGACGCACTCCAGCTACGCGAACGACATCGCCGGCGTTGGCCGTGACGATGCGAGTACTCTGAATTCGCTGACCGGTCGCAGTGTCAACAGCGACAGCATTCTGTCGATGACCGCGTCCGGAGCGAACGTCGCCGACGGCGAGTTCCTGCTGTGGGGGAATGACGATGCGGCGCTGACCCCAAATAACGATGTTCCGGGAGCCTCGCCGACGACTGCACGCCTGAACCGCGTCTGGCGCGTCGATGAAACCGGCGACACGGGTGCGATGAGCGTCTCGTTCGACGTCTCGGGAGTTCCCGGTCTGGCGACGGGCGACGCGTCGCTGCTGAAGCTGCTGGTCGACACCGATGGCACGTTCTCGGACGCCACGGTGACGGGCACGGCGTCGGTCAATGGGTCTGTGGTGACGTTTACCGGCGTGACAGTGAACGACGGAGACTACCTGACGCTGACGTTCCCCGTCGAAACGTCGGTCGAGATCTCCGGCAATGACCTGGTCATCACCGACGGTGCCGGCGGCATGACGGCGGATGATCTTACGTTGGCGATCAGCGGTGCGAATCTGACGATCACCGACAACAATGGTACGCCGATTACGATCCTCGGCATGATTGCCGGTTCGTCCGGCAGTGGCACGGCGACGGTCAGCATTCCGCTGAGCACGTTCAGTGGGAACGTCGTGGTCAACTCGCAGGGCGGCGACGACACGCTGACGTTCGACGCGACGTTCGACATCGCGACGACGCGCGGCGCGATGGTGGATGCCGGAGCGGGCACGGACACGGTGACGTGGGACGCCACCGCGCAACTCGCCTCGCTGGACGTCACGGCCGAGAGCATTCAGCTCAACAGCGGGACAGTGAATACTGGCTCGGGCAACCAGCGTTACAACGGCGGAGTGCTGCTTGGCGCGAATGCGACGCTGACTGGTGCTGACGTCACGTTTGACGGAACGGTCGACAGCATCCCGGAAAATGTGGCGGTCGGGAAAACGTACTCCTACGAGACACAACTGCCGAACGCGCACTCCACGTTTTACAAGGATGACCCGCACTCCACGACGCTCGGTGCGTTCGATACCGGCGATCTGACGGACGGCGTTCTGCAAGCAGGAAGTGTGGTTGCCCCCGGCGCGACCATTATTGGTTTTCTTACGGGTAGTTCCTCAGAAATCATTGTCGACCTCGGGCAAACATACAGCGTAGCGCAGATCACACTCGGGACACACTTGACCCTCAGCTCCAACAACGCCGCCCCGGATGATGTCGACATCTCCTTCAGCACCACAGGGACGAATCCAGGTGATTTTGGATCGACCGTGTCGGCGTCCTTTACCGATCCGCTGACCGATAACTCACATAACGATCTTCCTGTTGCAGTACCGAATACTTCGGCCCGCTACGTCAAGCTGGTCTTCGACGGCGGCACTGCCGGAGGTGCATGGCAGAAGTACATGCTGGACGAGATCAGTGTGAAACCGACAGGCGGCGGACCGGCTCGAACGCTGAATATCAACACCAGCGGCAACGTCGACTTCAATGGCGTTGTTGGTGGGATTGGCGCACCGGATGCGGTGAAGATCAACTCGACGGGTTCGAGTGTCTCGATCGACGCGGCGTTCAATGCGGCGAGCCTGGACATCGATCCGCCGGACACGATCACGGTCACCGCTCCGATCACGACCAGCGGCGGCGCCGTCAACCTGGAAGCCAACAACGGCATTTCGATCAGTGCTGCGGTCAATACTGGCGGCGGAAACTTCACCGCCGACGCTGATGCTGACAACAACGGCACCGGCGCGTTCACGGTCGCTCAGACGGTCTCGTACGTGGACTGGACCGGAACGACGGGCGATCTCGATGGGACGACCGTGACGGTCTCGGGAACTGGCACGACAACTGTGTCGACCAATGCGGGCGGAAACTTCACCGGCTCCAACTTTGACCCGCCCGCGACTACAGAACAGGTCACCGGGCTCTTTCGGACTCAGAATGACACGCTGGACTTCACGCTCTCGCAGCCCGTCCCCGGCCTGTTCATGCATTTCAGGAATCTGCAGTATCAGGGCTCTCCGTTCCCTGGCAATCCGATTGACCTGTATTCCTGGAGTTCGACACCGGTTAAGGAAGCCGGTAACGCTTCGTGGGTTGTGAGCGGCAACAACCTGCAGCAGATTTCCGGGGACACCTTTGCAAACAACCAGGGGACCGTCAGCTTTGCCAGTTCCCTGTCCTCACTGACGCTGACGCGTCTGGCTGCCGGCGTTGTGGTCGGTGGCGCCACGAACGACTACTTCGTGCAGATCGGTAAAGTCAGCAACGGGTCGCTATCAACAGGATCCGGGAATGTGTCGATCACGGCAGCCGACGTGGCTCTGGATGGAGCCGTCACCGGCACGGGAACACTGACGATCGCTCCCAGCCAGGCGGCATCGACGGTTGGTGTCGGCGGTGGGACGGGAACGTTGAATCTTTCCGACTCGGACATCGCGAACCTGGCCGACGGGTTCAGCTCGATCACGATCGGTGATGCGGCGGCTGGAACTGGTGCGGTCGATGTCGACAGTTCGATGTTCAGCGATCCAGTCACGATTGTCGGTGGATCAATCGCTGTGACGGAACTGAACGCGGGCAGCAACGCGGTCACGCTGACGGCTCGCAGTGGAGCAATCACCGACGGTGGCGAAACGGGAACGGACGTGACGGCGAGCAGCGTCACGCTGAACGCCAGCGACGCGACCAACGGTGCGATCGGTGCCGGCGCACCGAACGGCTTCCTGGAAACTGCCACATCAACACTGGTGGCCACCGCTGGAGGCAGCGGCGGCGTGAACGTGATCAACACCGGCAACTTGACGGCAACGCTGACATCGAATTCCGGGATCGCCACTTTGCAGAACACAGGGACGCTCACCACGGGCGGCACCTGGTCGGCCAACGAGATTGACGTCGATACGACGGGCAATGTCTCTCTGAATCACAACCTGACGACAGACACGACGATGGATCCGGCCATCGATATCTGGGCCAGCGCCGGAACTATCTCGGTTGGCAGCGGGGTCACGCTGAACTCCGATTCCGGATCGGCCGGCGGCGCGATTCACCTACGCTCGAACGACATCACCATCGACACCAGCGGATCACCAGCCAGTCTGACCGCTGGAGCGGGCCGTATCTTCCTGGAACCGAATGCCACGAAGAACATGGACATCGGAGCCATCGGCGGCAGCGGTGACTACGTCGTGACCGACGCGGAACTCGACCGGCTCTCGACGACCAACCACGTTCGCCTTGGCCAGGCCGGCATTGGCAATGTCGTCTTTACCGGTGCAGTCGACATGGCCAGTGCCGACCTTCTGCAGGTGGCGAGTGGCGGGACGATTACCGATACCGGGACATCAGACGTCTACACCGACGTGTCACTCGATCTGGTCACGGTCAGTGGTGGCGTCGGCACGTCCGGCAACCCGCTGAACCTGGGCACGACCAACCTGACAGCTGGAATCGGCGGTGGCAGCCTGTACGTCGCCAACAGCAAGTCTGTCACGCTGAAGGCGCTGCCAACCGGAGGCAGCACGTTCTCGTCAGATTCGACAACCTCACTCGTCGTCCAAGGCACGATCACGGTTGACGCGACCCTCAACAATGTCGCAGCCGGCGGAGGTCCGCTGACACTGGATGCTCAAGGCTCGACCGCGGACATCGTCCTGAACTCGAACGCGACGCAGGCGATGACGGCCGACGGGATCACGATCCGCGCCGACCGGAACATCACGGGAGCCGCCAGCGGTTCGATCGACGTCAACGATGGCGGCACCATCCAACTCATTGCGGACGACGACGCCAACAACAGCGGTACGCTGGACTTCGACGGCACAATCACGCTCAACAAGAACGCGGCCGGCACGGAACCATCGCTGATCGTCTCCGTCACCAACGGCGCAAACAGCCTCGACGGAGTAATCTCAGACGACAGCGCGGCCACGTTCGTCAAGAACGGTGCCGGCACGCTCGCGCTGACGGTCGCGAATTCGTACGACGGAACGACCACGGTCAACGGCGGAGTCCTGCGTGCCGCGAACACGTCTGCACTGGGCGGCACGGTTGCGGGAACGACAGTCGCCAGCGGGGCGACGCTCGAGGTCGGCGCAAATCTTTCTGAGAACGTCACGATCAGCGGTGCCGGTGTTTCCGGTACAGGAGCCCTGCGAAACGAAGCTGCGAATCACAGCTTCAACGGAACGATCACGCTCGCGGCCAATGCAGCGATCGGCGGCAGTGGCGGCAACGAATTGACGCTGAACGGAGCAATCGGCGAGACCGGCGGAGCACGTGATCTGTCTATCGCCGGCCAGGTCTCGATCCTGATGATCAGCGCGGCGCCCAACACCTACACCGGAACGACCTACGCGATTGGTACAGGACAGGCACTGCGTCTGAGGCGGTCGGCAGCCGACAATCAGACAATCCCGGGTAATCTGGTCATCGGCGATGCGACTCAGGGAAGCGCGGTCTTCATCGATACGTCGAACCAGATTCCGGACACTGCCGACGTCACGCTGAACCATGCCACATCAACATTCTTCATGGCGGCCTTCGGCGGTGCACGTTCGGAAACCATTGACGAGATCTCCGGAATCGGCATCGTCGATGTCGGCACGAATGGAGCTGCGACTCTGACCGTGGGTTCAAATAACGGAACGAGTTCCTTCTCGGGCGCAATGAAGAATTCCGCGTCAGGTTCGAGCCTGTCTCTGGTCAAGAACGGCACCGGGACATTCACGCTCGCTGGCACGAATACCTACACCGGTACAACGACCGTCAACGCCGGGACGTTGCTGGTCAACGGCTCAACCGCGTCCGGCAGTGCCGTCACCGTCAACAGCGGTGCCACTCTGGGTGGCTCCGGAACGGTTAACGGAACGGTCTCAGTCGCCAGCGGCGCGACACTGGCTCCAGGCAACAGCCCCGGCGTACTCAACACCAGCAATCTGAACGTTTCGGGGACGTACTCGGTCGAAATCGACGGTCCGGCGGGTGCCGGCGTCAATCCGGACGGGCACGATCAGACGAACGTCACCGGTTCGGTGACTCTGGGAGCATCCTCGGCACTGTCGCTGGATGTTTCGGACCTCGCCAGCTCAACCGCGACGTTCAATGTCGACTCGCTGTCAGCGATTCAGGCCAGTGGAGACATCCTCTATCAGCAAAACGCGTCCACCGCGACGTCCACCATCACAGGTGGCCCTCTCCTGCGAGTGACGACTGACATCTCTGCGGCAGACGATGTCGTGTACACACATGAGATCACCGGCGCCTTGTACAACCCGGCCGTGCGCACAATTACCGACATCGACTTTTCGCTGCAGATCCGAGATCCAGGTCTCGGATCGAATGGAGCCGACACGCCGATCTGGCTGGGACTCAAGCAGGGTGGAAACACCTACTTCTACACGGAAAACGGCACATCGCCGTTCGGCTTCCGGAATGCGGACAGCGGGACGTTTCTGACGATTACGAAGAACAATCTGAGCGCGTCCGACTTCGGCCTGTTCACAGGTGCCACCGTCACTGCCGTCGACGGAAGTATGAATCCAGACTTTTCGTCAGCCGGCGGAGCTGTGCAGTTTGTGCTGTCACCGATTTCGGCCAACGGCGTCAATCCGTCTACCCGCGTGAGTGACATCTTCAACACGGTGTTGTCAGTAACGTCCGAGCCCGTCGTCGAAGTCGGTCAGGAATTCGTCATCATCAACAACGACGGTTCGGACGCAGTCAGTGGCACGTTCAGCGGCCTGGCCGAGGGTGACGTCGCGGTGACGAATCTGGGCGGCACGGGCCTGGTCGGCGTAATCAGCTACGCGGGCGGCGACGGAAACGACGTGTCGGTCGAAGTCGTCGGTGCGTTCTTCGGCATCGACGGCAGCGGCAACGCGGTCTACACGGACCTGGCCGGCCTGCAGAACACACTGACAATGCAGCTGGTCGATGGCGGAGCGAACCTGCAGATCAGTGATTCGTCGACAGTCGTCGTCGCCAACAGCGCGAACGCCGTGCAGGTGAATGCGAACACGGTCAAGGTCCCAGTCTCAGCGATCACCGGCAACATCCAGGTGAACACGGCTGGCGGAGCGGACTCGCTGACGGTCGACTTCGACGGCGGCAACTTCGCCGACGCGATCGCCTACGACGGCGGTGCTCCAACGAGCGGTTCGGGCGATTCTCTGACGCTGACCGGCGGCGGTACGTTCACGACGGCGACGTTCGGCTTCACCAGCGAATCCGCCGGCTCGGTCGACATCACCGGCAACTCGCAGATCACGTACACCGGCCTGGAACCGGTCACGTCCAGCATCACGGCGACGAACGTCACGCTGAACTACAGCACGTCCGCCGAGACGATCACGGTCACGAACCCCGGCAGCGGCAACACCGCGGTTGATTCGACCGTGGGTGAGGCCCTGACGTTCAAGAACCCGACCGGCACCCTGACGATCAACGCCGGTGATACGGGTGACGATGTCATCACATTCACCAGCCTGCTGGCCAGCTATCCGGCGGCCATTACCGTCAATGGTGGAACAGGCAGTGACACAATCAATATCAACGGAGCCGTGTCGACCAATGACAAAGCCATCAGCGTGACCGCCGAGGCAATCAACCTGAACAGCACCGCAGTCGACACGGGCACGAACAACCAGACATTCAACGGGGCGGCAACGCTGGGGACGAGCGTCGGTTTGACTGGTGCGCAGATTTCGCTGGATGCGGTCGATCTGAGTACGAACACGCTGACAGTCTCTAACACCGGCACGAGTGACATCTCGGGTGTGGTACAGGGCACCGGCGGACTGACGAAGCTCAATTCCGGAACGCTGACGCTCAGCGGAACGAATACCTACAGCGGCGGCACGCTGCTGGGTGATAATGGGGCGATGGTTGAAGGTGGCACGGTGGTAATCACCGACAGCAGTTCGCTGGGAACGGGGCAGGTCACGTACCGCTGGACCGGCACGCTGGAACTCGGTGCGGATGGATTGAATGTCGCCAACAATGTCTCCGTTCCAAACTGGGGCGGCGGCGTCCGGACGCTCCGACTTGAACAGTCAGGAACGAATTCCGGGACTCTGTCCGGGAACATCGACGTGCGGTGGACGCTGGGGAATGGGTTTGTGCAGGACATCGGCACCGACGATACGCTGACGCTGAGCGGAGTGATCTCTACCGGAGCGGGCGGTGGTGCGGGTCTTACCAAACAGGGCGCCGGGACGCTGATCGTTTCGGGCAACAACACGTACCTGGGGAACACGACAATCAGTGCCGGGCTCGTCCGCATGGATCATGCCAGCGCACTTGGTTCAAACACGCAGGGAACCACGGTCAGCAGCGGTGCTGCGCTTGAATTGAATTTTGATGCGGCGACCTCAAGCGAACCAATCACCATCAACGGCACGGGGATCAGTGGATCCGGTGCGCTCTACAGCAACACGACTCCCGCCCACATTGGCCCCAACCTGAGCGGCACGGTGACGCTGGGGTCGAATGCCACGGTCGCTGGCACGGCGCGCATCGATCATACGGGCCAGATCACCGACAACGGCAACGCGTACACGCTGACGAAGTCTGGGTCGTTTGATTTCGTGCGTTCGGGCGATGCGAATTTCTCCCATCTGATCATCGACCAGGGCTCCTACACGCTGACCGGTGATGCGGCACTCCCAGGCGGCGCTGGCACGACCGTCACCGTCAATTCCAGCGCCCTGAATACGTTGTGGTCTGGCCGAAACGTCACCAACAGTCCCAATCTCATCTTCAACGATGGCAGCCGATACGCTGCTTCATCCGGGAGCGCAACCAGCTCGTCGATCAATGGCACAATGACGCTGAACGGGGCGGTCACGTTCGAGTCCTGGCAGGTCATGCACACGATCAACAGCAACATCAGCGGCACCGGCAGCCTGACGGTCAAATCGATCGTCAACAACGAGAATTCCGCCAGGTTCATCTTCACCGGGAACAACACCTACACGGGCACCACCACCGTGGGCACTGGCTCGACTGGTGTGGGCAAAATGACACTGCAGGCCGGGTCGACGACGGCTTTCCCTGCAACATCCGCGTTTACCGTCAGCGCCAACAGCACGCTCGAACTTGACGGCTACAGCAACTCCATTGGCTCGCTGGCAGGAGCGGGGACCGTCGAGAATGCCGGTGCGACAACTGCGACTCTGACAACCGGTGGAGACAACACGGCGACGACGTTCTCGGGTGTGCTACAAAACGGAACGGGTACTGGGGCTCTCTCATTCACGAAGACCGGGAATGGAACGCAGACGCTGTCCGGCGCCAACACGTATACCGGCACGACAACGATTGCTGCCGGCACGCTGGCACTGGTCAGTACGTCGTCGAACAACAACATCAGCGCGTCGGCCACCATTGACGTGCAGTCCGGTGCCACGCTCGATGTTACAGGTCTGGACAACGGAGCGGTCACCGACACCCTGATTCTGGCCAGCGGACAAACTCTGAAAGGGACGGGCACAGTCACGGGGGCAACCGTGGCTGCCAGTGGCTCCAGTGTTTCACCCGGCGCGAGCACAGGCATTCTGAGTACCGGCGATGTCGCTTTGAATTCCGGTTCGACGTTCGTTGTCGAGATCGATGGAGTGACTCCGGGAACTCAATACGACCAGCTGGCGGTTACGGGCTCGGTTACGCTCGGCAGCGCGACACTGAACGCGGCGATCAACGGGGCGTTCACGCCGTCTGCCGGTGACGAATTCATTCTCGTCGACAACGATGGGACGGCAGACGCAGTCGTCGGCACGTTCAACGGCTATGCCGATGGTGCAGAAGTTGTCTCGAACATCGGCGGCAACATGGCCCTCGACGCCTTCATCACCTACAACGGCGGTGACGGCAACGATGTCGTCCTGGTGGTTGCCGAAAACAATCCGACGCTGGACGTCAGCGGTGCCGGCAACGTCGGCGGAGCGGACGACTTTGTCATCGACCTGGTCGGCAACGAAATTCAGGTCCGCGACGGCATGGGCAACGTCCTGTTCTCCCGACCGCTCAGCTCCATCAGCGGCACGCTGGTCATCACCGGCGAAGACGGTCAGGACGACAACTTCACGATCGACTTTGACAATGCCGACCTGGGCATCGACATCGAAGTGAGGGGCGGCACCGGCGGAAATGACTCGCTGGACCTGGTCGATGTCCCGGCCAGCTTCCACACGCACGAATACACGTACGACAGCCCCAACGACGGCGATATCGAACTGCGGGACGGAACGACGACGCGGACGATCACGTACACGGGCCTGGAACCTCTGGGCATCGGTGCCATGCCCGCCGAGACCGTGATCATCAACCTGCCGAATTCCGCCGATACGACGATCACCCTGGACGATCTGGGCGGTGGTTCTGCGCGACTGATGTCCACAATTCCGTCGTTCGAAATGACAGACTTTGTGTGGCCGACCGACGATGTCGGCACCGTCGGCGTGGGCCCGTCGGTTACGATCAACCTGGGTGCGGCCGCTCAGGCGATTACAGTCCAGGATCTCGCGCTTAGTGCCGACACCGACTTCACGATTACTGGCGACGCCAACGATACGGTCACGTTCAACGCGAGCACGACGGGTTCGGCGACGATCACCGGCGACCTCAGCGTCACCGCCGGCACGATCAGCCAGTCGACCGAAATCATTGTCACAGGTACAACAACGCTGGACGCGACCGCCACCGGCACGATCAGCCTGACCGACGCTGATAACGACTTCGGCGGGAACGTCACGATCACCAACGCGAACACCGCGTCGATCGACGACACCGACGACATCACATTCGCCACAATCACGACGCAGGGTACGCTGGACATCGACGCCGGGGGCAGCGTCGGCTTCACAGGAGCGACCTCGGTCGGCGGCAATCTGGATGTCGATGCCGACATCAACGGTGGCACGAATGCGACAATCACAGACACCGGGTCAGGTGCACTGTCAATCACCGGCACAACGACGCTGAATGCAGGGGCAACTCCGGGTGCGATCACGCTGGACGCGGCTACGAACGATTTTGGCGGAGCCGTTTCCGTGACCAACGGTGCGGCGATCACTCTGATCGACGCCAACTCGATCAGCATCGGTTCGATCACCGCGACGAGCACAGTCAGCATCACGGCGTCGAGTGGTTCGATCAGCGACGCCACCGATGACGCGACGACCGACATCGACGCGGGTGGTCTGATTACGCTGACCGCGACTGCGAACATCAACGGGGCCGGTACCGACGGCCGCCTGGACATTGCCGGGGGTGATACTGTCAACGTTTCC
>JAPOLP010001054.1 GCA_029977045.1 Planctomycetota bacterium | reverse complement strand
GAAGCGGCACGTTGCCGGCGGGGCGCGAACCAAGCGGCTCGGCGCGACAGTCTGGCAGAGGCGATCAGCCACTCGCAAGCGACATCGACAACTGCTGATTCAACACTGCATTGCAGATATTGACCGAGGCATCAACACTGGCGACGCCAATCTGACTCGCCCCGCTTCCAAGCTTCTTTCTCTGACGAGATGCCCGCCGTGACTCGACTGCTCACTGCCACTGCTCTGCTCTGCTCTCCGTGCTGTTTTCGGCGTCATCCTCATTTGCAGACGAATCTGCTGTCCTGAGCCGCATCGCGTTCGGATCGTGCGCGAAGCAGGACCAGCCACAACCGATCTGGGACGCTGTCGTCGAATCGCAGCCGCAACTGTTTCTGATGATTGGCGACAACATCTACGGCGACACGGACGACATGGAGTTGCTCTGGAAGAAGTATCAGATGCTCGACGCCCAGCCCGGCTTTCAGAAGTTGCGAGCGACCTGCCCGGTCATGGGCACCTGGGACGATCACGATTACGGAGTCAACGACGGCGGCGTCGAGTTTCCGAAGAAGCGGGAGTCGCAGCAGCTCTGCCTGGACTTCTTCCGCGTGCCGCAAGACTCGCAACGCCGACAGCGTGAGGGCGTCTACCACGCCGAAGTTTTCGGCCCGCCTGGGAAGCGAGTGCAGATCATCCTGACCGACTCGCGCTATTTCCGCAGCCCTCTGAAACGCTCGTCAAAGAAAGCCGAGCCTGGTGAGGGTTACCGAGGCGTCTACGAGCCGCAGGCTGATCCGAGCCTCACGTTCCTCGGCGAGACTCAATGGAAATGGCTCGAAGAGCAGCTCCGTGTGCCAGCTGAAGTTCGCGTTCTCGCATCAAGCGTCCAGGTGCTGCCGACCGAGCACGGCTGGGAAATGTGGGGACTGTTCCCTCGCGAACGCCAGCGTCTCTTCAAACTGATCCGCGACACCAAGGCAAACGGCGTCGTTCTCATCAGTGGCGACCGTCACCTGGCCGAGCAGATGCGGATCGACAGCGACGCGTCAACCGTCCCGTACCCGCTGCTGGAAACAACGTCGAGCAGCCTCAATGCTCCAAGCGGCAACTTTTCCAAAGCCGGCGTCCGCTTCGCCAGCGAACGTAACCGCTACCGCGAGGGCCTGACCTTCTTCGACGTCAACTTCGGACTGATCCTGGTTGACTGGGACCAGTCCGACCCAGTCGTTCGAATGCAGGTCCGCGACGAAAAAGGTGGCGTAGTCCTGCAACAGCGAGTCACGCTTTCGGAGATCACCCGCGACTGAACGGCAAGTCGAAGCATTGACGAATCGAATGGCCGTCTCCGACGACAACGGGCATCAGCACGTCAGGCGTTGTGGTGCTGCAGAACTGACCGGGGAGCGCAATGGGGCAAGCACTGCGCAGGACGTGTGCGAACACCACCACCAGGACGTTGGTATCACGAGCCCGCATCGGATGACCACGGCGGACACGACTACAAGAACTCATGCCGGTCGCTAAGAAACTGACCTTGGGCCTGCACCCGATGCGACAGGCCGCCGCCACGTCACAGCTAATGACTACACAACGTCAGACTTGAGGCATGGCCTGCGACATACAAACCCAAGCCGGCTCAGTGACCACGGTTACTCGTGACGCAGAGCTTCGATCGGGTCCATCAGAGCGGCTCGGCGGGCCGGGGAGATACCGAAGAGGACGCCGACGCCGACCGAGATGAAGAAGGCCGCGATCACCGACCAGCTGGCGATGATCGGCTCCAGGTCGCGAATCGTCGGCGGCAGCGAACGCCACATATCGGGCAGCCAGTTCTCGACGCCCCACAGAGCGGCGGCAACTGACGGGCCGCACAGGAAACCGGCGGCAACTCCCAGCAGTCCGCCGAGTCCAGTCAGCACAATCGTCTCGGCGAGGAACTGCGTGATGATGTCGGCCCGCTTCGCGCCAAGCGCGCGCCGCACGCCGATCTCACGAGTTCGCTCGGTAACGGTCGCCAGCATGATGTTCATGATGCCGATGCCGCCGACGATCAGCGAGATGCCCGCGATCAGCACCAGCAGAGCGTTGAACAGCGAACGCAGCATCTTGGCCTGACGCAGCAGCTCTTTCGGCACGACGATCGAGTAATCGGCCTCTTTGTGAAACCGTTCGAGCTGGATGCCGACGATCGCGGCGACCTCTTCGACATCGTCGATCTCGTCAACAGTCACCGTAATCTGACTGATCTCAACCAGTTCACCGGAACGCGTGCCCGACGTCGCCGTGATGATCTCGTCACCGAGCCGTGCCCGGAACGTGTCGAACGGAATGTAGATGTCTTTGTTGTACTCGCGGCCGATCAGGCTGCTGCCGATGGACGCCGAGGCGCTGCGTTCACGCGTCACGCCGATGACCGTATAGAAGTCGAGGTCGATCTGCACTCGCTGGCCAAGCGGGTTCTCCAGCGGAAACAGCTCCGTCGCCGCTCCCGCCGCCAGAACACAGACGTTGGCCTTTTCGAGGTT
>JAPOLP010001118.1 GCA_029977045.1 Planctomycetota bacterium | reverse complement strand
AGGATGTCGGCCTGGCGACTCTGTGCATCGGCGGCGGCCAAGGCGGCGCGGTTCTTGTCGAGCGGATGGCGGCATGATGGCTGTCGGAATGGCGATTCTAGATTGAGAAACAATACGACGGGCCTGGCGAAGCATCGACGGAGTGAAACATGGCGGTGATGTGGAATTACGGTGAACCGGAAGACGGCATTCTTCGCGTCTCGATCAACTGCGAAGACCGGCCAGTCAACGCGCTGTCGCGAGCGGCGATGGATGAGCTGCTGGAACTGTTGCGCTCCGTCAAAGCCAATCCGCAGATCAACGGCGTCATTTTCCAGAGTGCGAAGCCGGGCGTGTTCATTGCCGGGGCGGATATCACCGAGTTTGAAGACCTGACCGAGTACGCGGCGGCGGAAGAGGTCTCTCAGTTCGGGCAGTCGGTATTCGCGGAAGTCGAGCAGCTCGGCAAGCCGACGCTTGCGTTGATCTCGGGAGCGTGCCTCGGCGGCGGGCTGGAGTTCGCACTTTCCTGCACCTACCGGATCGCGGACGATCACGAGAAGACGAAGCTCGGTCTGCCGGAAGTGCAGCTTGGGCTGCTGCCGGGCTGGGGAGGAACGGTGCGTCTGCCGCGACTGATCGGGCTGGTCAATGCTCTGCCGATGATCCTCTCGGGACAGCAGCTCAACGGTTACCGGGCTCGGTCGAAGGGTGTCGTGCATGACATGGTGCCTCGCGAGGCACTGATTGACGTTGGCAACCGGGTCATGGCGGCGCATCTGGAACGCGGTTCGGCGATGTCGCTGTTCCGGAAGTCGAAGACGCCGGGCTGGCGGAAGGCGATCGAGAATTCCGGTCCCGTCAAGAAGTTCGCAATCAACAAAGCCCGGCAGGAAGTTCTCAAGAAGACGCACGGTCATTACCCGGCGCCGTTGCAGATTCTGGACACGCTGCAGAGTGGCGTTTCGGTCGGCGAGTCGAAGAAGTTCAGTCTGGAATCGAACGGGATCGCGAAGCTGGCAGGCAGTCCGGTGACTCGCGAGTGCATCCGGCTGTTCTTCCTGAGTGAGGACGCAAAAAAGCCCCCGCAGGACCTGACCGCGAAGTTTGACGCGAAGGAACTGAAGCAGGCAGCCGTGCTCGGGGCTGGTGCGATGGGGGCCGGGATCGCGCTGCTGCTTGCCCGCAAAGGCATCGCGACGCGGCTGAAGGACATCAAACCGGAGTTTGTCGCTCGCGGAGTGCAGACGATTCGTGGCCTGCTGGAGAAAGACGTCAAACGCAAACGGCTGACGCCGCGTCAGGCCGAGGAGATCTTCGACCGGATCAGTCCGACGGTCGACTATCGCGGGCTGAAACACACGGACATCGTCATCGAAGCCGTGCTCGAAGAAATGAGCATCAAGCGGCAGGTGTTTGCCGAGCTGGCGGAAGCGACGTCAGACGAGACGGTGCTCGCTACGAATACCAGTTCGCTGCTGGTGTCGGACATCGCCCGCGACGTGCCGCATCCGGAACGTGTCGTCGGGCTGCACTTCTTCAATCCGCCGCACCAGATGCCGCTGGTCGAAATCATCCATCATCCGGGGACAAGCCCGATCGCTCTGGCGAAGGCGTTCGCGACGGTGCAGCGGCTCGGAAAGACCGCCGTCGTCGCGGGCGACTGTGCCGGCTTCCTGGTCAATCGATTGCTCGGTCCGTACATGAACGAGGCAGGTTTCCTGCTCGTCGAGTCGGCGAATCCGCTGGCGATGGACAAGGCGGCGGTCAACTTCGGAATGCCGATGGGGCCGCTGGCGCTTAGCGATCTGGTCGGACTCGACGTGGCCGCTCACGTTGCCGGAAACCTTCATGCTGCGTACGGCGACCGAATGAAGCCGGCTCCGTTGTGGGACGCGTTGAAAGAGATTCGCGGTTCGGAACGAAAGCCAAAGCTGCTGACAATGGACGGGAAGTCACTGAACGACAACGTGGCGGGCATCGTCTCGCGGTTGCAGCGCGACGCAGGCGGTTCCCGGTCGGCGATCGGTGAGGAGGAAATCATCGAGCGGCTGGTTTACCCGATCGTCAACGAGGGCGCTCGCTGCCTGGACGAGGGCATCGCTCGACGATCTGAGGACGTCGAGCTCGCGATGGTGTTTGGAACTGGATTCGCTCCGTTTCGAGGCGGACCAATGAGATACGCGGAAAGCGT
>JAPOLP010000139.1 GCA_029977045.1 Planctomycetota bacterium | reverse complement strand
GTCTTCCGCCGCAATCCATTCCGACAGCGAGCCGCGAGTCAGTCCGCGTTCCGGCAGCAGGCCGTCGAGCGCGGCAATACCTGTCGAGACGATCGACTTCTCCTCGACCTGCTGCCGCCAGCCACGTTGGACCTGCCGCAGGTTCGACCGCAGATCGTGCAGAGCCGTTGCTCGAAAGTCTGCCGGACAGAAGCCAGCCGGGCGGACGCTCATCGGGAGCGTCTCCGTTGCCAGCATCTTCGCCGAAGATGTCTGAGTGTCGTTCATCAGCCTGCTTTCCACGGTCAGCCGGAACGCCGCGTTCCGGTTCCCATCAGACGAATCACGCCGACCACGACTCCTTCAATCTCGACGTCTTCCTGCCGACAGTAAATCGGCTCCATGCTCGAGTTCGCCGGCTGCAGCCTCACGCGGCTCTTCTGGCGATCGTGGTAAAACCGTTTGAGCGTCGCTTCATCACCCATTCGAGCAACCACCAGATCGCCATCCCCGCAGGTTGACTGCTTGCGCACAACGACCAGATCGCCATCCGCAATCGCCTCTTCGATCATCGACTCGCCACGGACGCGCAACGCGAAATGGTTGTCATCCGAGAACCCGCCCAGATCGACCCGCTCATCCTGTTCCTCGATGGCCTCGATCGGAGACCCCGCCGCCACCATTCCCGCCAGCCGGATGCCGCCCGCTTCCGGCAGCCTCAGGCCACGATGTCCCGGCTGCCGGTCGAGATACCCGGCTTCGACCAGATTGGTCACATGAAACCGGGCCGTGTGCGGCGATGCGTACCCGAACTCGGCCTGAATCTCCGTCAGGCTCGGCGACCGCCCGGTCGAGAGGATCTCCTGCCGGATAAATTCCAGAACGCGGCCCTGAACCTCGGTAAGCGGCTGCTGCATCGTCAGTCATCCCCGCAAAAGCTGATCGGCAAAGACCGGCGATCGCCGCCAGTAATAAAAAATTATTACCTCAAGGCAAGCGAGTCGGAAACTGAAAAGATGCCCATAGGGAGGAACCTCAGAGAACACCCTTTGAAATGCCGGCTCGTATCAGTCGGTCAGTGCAAATGGAGTCACCACCCCCTCGAGGAACGACAGAGACCGCGAATCTCCCGGCACGAGGGCGAAACGCCCGGCAATGACGGTGGCCACAAACGAACCCGTCTTGCTGCCGTTTGTGCGTTTTCACCAGAATCCCAGCGGGTTCTGAATGATCCGTCACTCTGGCAGGGATGCTGCGACGATGAGAAGGCTGTTTGCGCTGATCTTTGGCTTCGGGCTCGGGCTCGTCGTCATGTTTCTGGCCTTTAACGTACATGTCGTGCGAGCCGATTCGGACTGGCACTTCGTGAAGAAACAGAAAGTGCAGTTCGCCGACTGCTACGCCGACATCCGCAAGTGGGATGCTCAGGAGTGGACGCGGCATCCCGATCTGACGAAAGCACTGGTCGACTCCGGCAAGGGCGATCTGGTGCCGCAGATCGAAGCCCAGGACCTGCTGCTGGAAGTTCTCGACCGCTGGCAGAACGCACGTCGTGATGGCGAGACCCGCAAACAGTGAGCGGACACCAGACTCTGCCCGGCCAGAGTGCCGCACCGCGCGTAACTGCTCCCTCTCCCCCGAGAGCTGGCCAGGATTGCGCGCACGTCGACGATTCGGGGGAGAGTGCCGGGGTGAGGGGGACGCGTTCAGACAGACACCTCTCCCTGACCCTCTCCCCCGCATCCAGACCATCTCTGAACTCGAACGCCACTCGCGGGGGAGAGGGAACTTCCCGCGATTGCGTTGATCCTTACTCCGAGCCGATGTCGCGCCGGTGGGCGCTGCGCGGACTGTTGTCGGTCGTTACCGGCTCCATGGCAGGCTGTCGGTTGCCGAAACGTCACGATCCGGATCTGACAGTCTCGCTGCCGAGCCGGCATTCCGTGATGTCCGACCAGCTCGTGATCCAGAGCGACTTCCGCCTGCAGTACGACCATCCGCTGATCAAGGACCTGCTCGAGCTGAAACGCGAGGTGTCGTCGGCACTGGCCCTCGAATTCAACGGCCCGCCAGTTGTCGTTTACCTGTTCGAGAACGAGCAGAAGTACGTTGACTATCTCGTGTCGACCTGGCCCAGCCTGCCGTACCGGCGAGCGTACTTCTTTGGCAACTCGCACGAACTCGCGGTTTACACGTTCTGGGGCGACAACGTGCAGGAGGACCTGCGGCACGAGTTCACTCACGGCCTGCTGAATTCGACGCTGCAGAATCTGCCACTGTGGCTCGACGAAGGCCTGGCCGAGTACTTTGAGGTTCCTGGCCAGCCTGGCACGGTGAAACCGGTGGTCGTGCAGCGGCTGGGGAAGGCACTGACGAATCAGTGGCGTCCGGACATGACGCAGCTCGAAGCCCTGACCGACGTCACGATGATGACGCAGTCGAACTACGAGGAAGCCTGGGCCTGGGTGCATTTCCTGCTGCACAGCGAATCGTCTCAGCGCGACGCCCTGCTGAGCTACCTGCAGTCGCTGCGTCAACCACGCTTTCCCGGCCCACTGTCCCGGAAACTCGAATCGCAGGGCATCAACGCGGGCGACCGTTTCGCTGGCCACGTTGCCACGCTGTCGAGCTTCGGAACGCGAACCTCGCTGGTTCCGGAATAGGCCTGCCTGGTTGTTTGACCGCAACCGACGACATCACTTTCCGCTAGCTTTCGACCGGGCTTCGCGTTGTTTGTTGCGATCATTCATCTGGGCGATCGTCCGTGTCGTCACCCAGACGAAGCCCTCGCCCGCTTCGTCCTGCAGCAGTTCAGGCATCAGGTCCGGAAACGATCCGCGGTCGAGAATTCCGGACCACGTCATGCGGCGAGGACGCTGAGTGACTTTGACGTCGTCGAGACTCAGGTCTGCATCGGCGATTCGCTGAACATCGATCAGGATGCGAATGCCGGTGGCCTTGCGTGTCTCGTCCAGCAGCTCGGCCAGTGGTTTGTCCTTAAGGTCAAAGACCGCCACATCGACATACTTTGGCACGACCTGATTGGGCGGACGGTCGAGCGGCCAGCCGACGGGCCACAGTCCGGTTGCCTGCTCCAGCGGCAGCACTTCGAGTTCCAGTGAGCCGGACGGCGTTCGTCTCGGACGAAACCCCAGACGGGCTCGGCTGAGAACGATGGCCAGAGCGGTACCGCGACTGAGCCCTCGCAGGTCCTGCGGTGCGACAACTCCCTCTGACAACCTTGCCAGCCGTTCCTTTGCAGCGACCGAGAGTCTTACCGAAAGCGACTCGGGCAGTCCGAACTTCTGCAGCGCCTCGACAATCGACAGTCCGGCCAGCTCCGTGATAACCGGAGCCTCCAGCGCCCGCAGCACCTCTTCCAGCTGAGACGCCGTTAGTCCGAAACCGGGGCGACCATCGGGCGAGCCCTGCGCTCCATAAGTCTTCAGTTCCCGAATCCACTCGCCCAGCCTGCGGGTATCTCTCAACGTGAAAGTGTGCCCTGGAAACGCAATCGTTCCGTTGGGCCGAAGTTCTCCAATGACCTTCACATACCGTGTCCGGCCTCTGGTCGTCTCCGAAACTTCGGGACGGTCATCAAGCAGCGGCTGTCGAAAACGTGCTGCCTCGCCCAGTTCCTGAAACACCGGTCCCCAACGCTGCGCATCGACCCCCGTCGTCCCCGGCGCGATCAGGACTTCAAAGCTGAGCCGCGTTGAAATCGACGTCGAACCCGGCTGGTCCTGGCCGCAGATTTGCGACGACACAACAGCCATCCATAGCAGCGCCGTCGTGGCCGTAGCCGATCGAAACATGGTCAACCTCGTTTCTCTGAAGCCGCTGCAGGAAACCATCGTTTGCTCCGCAGCCTGCAGACACCGAATCTAACTGTGGCCGTCTGTCAGGAACGTGACGAAAATGACTTCTCGAAATCACTCCTGAATCCATATTAGCCCCGACATTTATGTCGGGGCTTCTGATTCGAACGAGCACAACAACTCCCCCACCAGCCCGCCGCTTTGCGACGGGCTTGTGGGGGAGTGTTTCGGTTTCACAGTCACAAACCCCGTGCTGAAGCACGGGGCTAATGAATCACGATTTCGACTCAGGAAACTGATCCCGAGGCCTTCCTTAACGAAGAACGCTGAAGCCTCGCCGGCAACGGATCTGACTCCGTATTCCCGGCGAGACTTCAGCGTCGTAACTGATCAATCTCCGATTGAGATTCAGCGAGCAGTTAGTTGCCCGGCTGCGGAGCCGTGAGGAAGACCTCGTCAAAGTCGAACGTTCCTGGTGCGACTTCGCCCCAGCCATACGGCATCTCATCCGGACCGGGACGGAGAATCCCGTTCGCATTGAATGTTGGCGGAATCGGCGTATCGTCAATGAAGAAGATGCTGTCGACGGTCGTCCCGGCATTGAGGAAGCCACTGGTGTCGAAATCGCTTTCGATCCGGAACGTACTCGCCCCCATCCCTGGATACTGGTACTGGCCAAGGTCTGGTGACACGAGAGAACTCGGCGGCAGTTCAAACGTGCCTGTACCGCGAGCCGGAACACGCTGGGCGTTGCGGCGTCGAGTTGCAGACTGGAACGGCCCGGCATCCATCTGCATCGTATCGCGACTCTTAAACACAGCGTCGGCGTTGTTGTAGAAGGCTCCGACGTTCGTGACGCTCAGCGAGTTACCAATGTTGCCGCGGAAGACCAGGTTCAGACGTGCCAGCGGGTCGGTTTCCTCGATTCCCATCTGGGCGAACTGCATCTGGTCCCAGGTGCCGCCACTGATCGCCGGGTCGACCGTTGAAGTGAACGATTCGATGTAGACGTCGTCGCCAAGGTTGCCCTCGAACGAGTTATCAATGATGCGGGCATTGACACGACCGTTACCGAAGACGGAACTGTTGGAACCCACTCCAACCGTGGCACCGAGTCCGAATCCAAATGGATCACCCGTCGTGTCAGCCACAACTGTTCCAGCACCCTGAAATCGAAGTGCGTTGCTGGTACCGACTCGAAGCACCAGACCACCGCCCGTAAACGGGATGCCGGCAATGCCCGACTGGTTGTTGTTGTTCGAGTGAATTAGGTTGCGGTTGACGTCGAGAACAATGTCCGGCTCCGCCAGGACGCTTCCATCAGCAGCCAGCGGCACTCGCGAGTTGTCTGTCTGATTCTGAGTCGCCGATGCGGTGTTGACGACGTAGAAGCCTTCCTCGCCGTTCGAGGTAATGCTGTTCGCTCCGGCTGCCGTGCCGTCGCCGAATCGGATATTTGAGACAGCGCTGATGCCCTGATTAAGAATATCCACACCACGACCGCCGTTAGAGTCGATCGAGTTACCATAAGCCTCGATAAACGTCGTGCTGGCGAACGCGTTGATTTCGATTCCGTCCAGAGCATTCTGGGTGATCGAGTTGTTCGTGATAGTGGCGGTACGAAGCCCGATCCCAACCGCGTTGATGTCGAGACCAGTACCCTCAAACTGAGCAACCTGAAGCGGGTCCTGGCCATTGCGTGCAATGATGTTGTTGTTGATCTGCACGAAGCCGCCGGAACTGATTTCGATACCGTCGCCGCCGTTGAGTTCGATCAGGTTACCGAAACTCTCACCGGTGACAGGGTCAGCTCCGTTCTGGCCGATAATCAGTGGGATCACGTCCCCGCTGACACCTTCGATCGAAACGCCTGACAGGCCGTTATTGCGGATGACGTTCTGAATCCAGGTACCGCCTTGAGTCTCGAAGTCGGTGGCAACAATCTCCACGCCTTCGAGGCGAATACCGGTCAATTCATTGTTCTCGATCAGGTTCCCGGTCATGTCCGCGAGCAAGCTCGCGTCTGCCTGCGTATTGAGCTGAATCCCCTCGCCAGTGTTGTTGCTGAACGTGTTCCCCACGATGTCGAATTCGATATCGTCGCGAATCCCGTTCATCACGTTGATCTGCAGGCCGTCGACGACTGCGTTGCCCGTGATGCCGTTGTTCTGCACCAGGTTGTCGATGATCGTGACGGCTCGCAACTGGCCGGTTCGCGGATTAACCAGGTTCAACTCAGCGTCGTCCAGACGGTCAAACCGGATACCTGCATCCCCGATGAAGTTGGCCGGAATGACAGTCTGAGCCGTGTTATCGTTGCCGGCATTGCCGATCTGGTTGTCGGCGATGACCAGATCCTCGATCGCAGTGTTCTCTGACAGAAGAACGGCGATCCCCGACCCGGCTGTCCCCAGCGTCGAGTTATTGAAGTCACCAATGACGTTGCCCACGATGTCGGACCGCGTCAGTACTGCCGTCGCGTCGATCAGCGAATCTGAGCTGACCAGATTGACCGAGATGCCGTCGCCCTGGTAAGGCGTCAACGGATCGTTGTCGTCAGCGATCGTGGTGATCTCGTTGTTCTGAATCAGGAAGGCTCCGGTGCCGTCGTCCGTCATCGTAAACGCGATGCCGGCTCCCGTGTTGAGGCTGAATGTGTTGCCGTCATCAATGCCCGGACCGCCGACAACCACTCCAAAGTTTCCGCCTCGCGTCGACACCAGCAGGCCGGGGCCGCCGTTCGGGTTGTTGGTCGGATCGCCCGTCACCGAGTTGCCGGTGAAGGTACCGAAGATGTCAGAGTTCACTCCGTTGATCGCGAAACCGCCCGTACCGGCAATGTTGTAGGCGATCAGGTTCTGAGCCACGTCGCCCAGCACCACGGTCCCGTCTTTCGCGTCGACGGCGATGGAGTTACCGGCGTTGTTCGTGACGGTGTTCATGAACAGACCACGGTCCAGCATACCGTTGCCGTTGCCCCGGTTGAGCAGGCCATCCATGTTGGCATCTTCGCCGAGATCCAGAGCACCGTTGTCGTTCAGGTCCTCGTAAACATCCTCGCCAAGGTCCAGCACTCCGTTGCCATTGAGGTCTTCCGAAGGTGCTACGATCAGAGTGCCACCGTTCCGGACGTCGAGCTGAATGCCGTCGCCCAGATTCGAGCCAATCGTGTTCTCGGCGATCTCCGACAGAAAGACCGTACCTGTATCGGCAAGAACTTCGATGCCGTCACCCGAGGTTGTGTCGGTCGAGGCGCTGTCGAGACGGTTCTGCTGTCCGCCCTGGATCTCGTTCTTGGTGATTCTCGCGAGCAGCGTTCCGGCGTTTTGAGTGGATAGTGAGATTCCGCGACCGTTCCCGGTCAGCGCGGGGCCAGTCCCGGAACTGTCAACGCCGATCCGGTTGTTCTCAATCCGTGTGACATCAAGGAAGCCACCATCGGCGATTGCGGCGATTCCTCCAACCAGGTTGCCACCGATTGAGTTATCGAAGATGTCCGCCGTCAACTGAGCATTGGATGTCAGTTGCGTATTGCGTGTCAGCAGATGAATGCCATGCGTAAAGTCGCTGGTGGAATTGATCAGACCATTATCCGTGATCTGGTTATTGCGAATCGTCAGATTCTGGATCTGGCCCTGATCAATGGCACCAGCTGCGATACCGGCTCCGCCAAACCCGCTGATCGTATTGCTGAAGACCACTGATGAAGCCACAACAGCGTTGTCCGACGCCACGATCGACAGCCCGTGGCCGGCCGGGAGGAACGATCTTTCCGGCACGAAGATCGCAAAGTTCGGGTCAGTGGGGTCGATCTGCATCGTCCCGCGGACTTTCTGACCAGTGTTGAATGTCACGTCGATCACCGACCCAACAAGATCCGTCCCAAGAACCGGCGTCTGCGGCTGCCCCGTCGGATCAATGTCGATGAAGAACGATAACTGCTCGGGAAGGTCTTCCCCGGTATCAAGCGTTCCGTTGCCGTTGGTGTCTTCTCCGGTATCCAGCATCAGATTGGCCGGATTAAAGTCATTGAAGACCAGATTGAGCATTGTCGCGAGATTGTTGACGGTGAAGTCTGTCGTCCCGTTGACCGTCTCGAGCCCCGTCGTGACCTCGGTGCCGTTCTGCGGATCGAACTGAGCACCGCCGCCCAGACCGTTGGTGCTGAACTCCAGCCCCGCCGCGGCGATGTTCCACCGAATGTTCTCGATGTCGATTCCGATCGGCGACCCGTTGATCAGATCAAACGTCACGGGTGTCGGCATCCCGTTCGGGTGTCCGACGTCATCCACGACGGTTGCGAGCGTCGTCACACTGAATCCGAGAATGCCTCCGCCAGTACCTTCGATGGTGTTGTCGTTGATGTTGAACTGGCCGATCGCCGTTCCACTCAGATCGATCGAGATCCCGCCACTGGCGTTCGCCACAAACTGGTTGCCAATGATGAGAGCGTTGCCATCCAACCGACCGTTTCCGTTGGTGTCTTCGCCGGGATCAAGGATGCCGTCGAAGTTCAGGTCCTCGAAGTAGAGCGGACCGATATTCGCGATGATTGAACCGCTGTCGGCAGTGATGTTCAGGCCGGCCCCACCGTTTCCGGTTGAGCGGTCCGTCAGCTCGCCAACGGCGTTGTCAACGATGGTGAGCAGGACGTTGGCATTGTTCGTCGACTCGACACGGATGCCGTCGCGCCCAAGCCGCAACTGTCCATCGCGACCGTTCCGCGTGATCGTGTTGCCGCGAATGATCTGCCCGCCGTCAAGGAATCCATTTTCGTTGCCTCGGTTCAGGAAACCATCGCCATTGATGTCCTCGCCAGCGTCCAGGATGCCATTGCCGTTCGCGTCTTCGTTCGCATCCGGACCAAGACTGAGAATTCCGTCCCGGTCGAGATCCTCGACGAGATCCAGCAGACCGTCACTGTCGCGATCCTCGATGAGGTCCAGTACGCCGTCACCATCCAGATCCTCACCCGGGTCAAGAATACCGTTGCGGTTCGTGTCCTCGAACACGTCCAGATTGCCGTCGCCGTCCAGGTCCTCGCCTGGATCCAGCAGGCTGTTGTTGTTGACGTCTTCCGTCAGGTCGAGCCGACCATTCGGGATCAGCGAATCCTCAAAGACGTCGAGGTGTCCATCGCCGTTGATATCCTCACCTGGATCAAGCACGCCGTTGCCATTGAGGTCTTCTGTCTTGTCCAGTCGCCCGTTCCGATTGAGATCCTCGAACGGCTTGATGATGACATCGATGATGCCGTCACCGTTGAGGTCTTCACCTGGATCAAGCACACCATTGAGGTTGGTGTCTTCGGTGAACGGGACAACTTCCAGAATTCCGTCGCCGTTCAGGTCCAGATACCGGTTCAGACGGCCAATCCCCAGCACGTCTTCGTTGAGCGTGCCGGCGTTGATGGTCGATGCGTTCGCAGCAAGGACGACACCATCGTCGATGTTTGAGTCCGCCGTATTCTCGATGAACGTCAGGTTGATCGTGCTGGCTGTCGCTCCGGCCGTGACGACAAAGCCCTGGCCGTTGCCCAGGTCGAGCTGACCGTTCCGGTTCAGGTCATCACCGAGATCAAGCCGGCCATTGCCATTGGTGTCCTCGCCGACATCCAGGCGACGATTGCCGTTGATGTCCTCGGAGTTGGTCATTCCGTCGCCGTTGACGTCGACTTCGTTTCCGGCGGTGTTACCGGCAATGTTCGCATTGATGATCGCCCTATTGCGGGCTTCGATCCGGAAACCGGCCCCACGGTCCAGAGTACCGTTAGGAACAAGCGTGTCCTCTCCGGCATCAAGCTGGCCGTTGCCGTTGGCATCTTCACCCGAGTTGCCGTAAGCGACGTTGCCCCGAGCCTGGCCGCGGCTGGTCAGCAGATTAAGTTCCGTTGTACCGAGTTCGAGATCGACCTCACCCACCCCGTTGTTGATCAGCCGGAAGCCGTCAGTGGAGATTCCGGTCTGCCCGAAGAAGTTGTTCGAGTAGACCTGCAACGGAGTCGCGTTAGCGATCGTTCCCGTCACGTTGCGAAGATCGACCGCCGCGTCTCCGTAGTTCCGGAACGTATTGTCGTGGATACGGACGCCTTCCAGATTGCTTCCCGTGATGATCGTGTTCGCGGGGCCTGCATTGGTCAATCCATCAAAGACAAGGCCTGCGACTTCGGTGTTGTCGGCCAGCGTGATCAGCGTTCCGCCCGAAGTGTTATACCACGTCGGAGCGATAGCCGTCGGATCCAGCATCGGCAGGGCAACAGGCCCGGCTGACGTCAGCAGTGTGACGGGGTTGTTGTTGATGTACTGTTCACTGAGGATCACGCTGCCTTCACTTAGTGTTACGGAACCCTCGACAAAGCTGACGAGGCCGTCGCCGTT
>JAPOLP010000556.1 GCA_029977045.1 Planctomycetota bacterium | reverse complement strand
TCGCGAAGCGTCGACGAAGACAGTCGTCGGTGCCTGCCTGATAGCTCAGGGAGTCGCTCAGAAAAACGGTCCGCTGCCGATCCGCACGCTGCATCTGGGCACAGCCGGCGAACCAGACGCCGACAGCGTCTGCGTGCAGTACAACGAAGTGCTTGTCGAGCCGCGCGTCCGGCATTCGTTCTTCGCGGCACTGTCTTCCTACTTCGAGTCGCAGTCGGGAATCGACCAGTGGAATCTCGACGGCGTCACCGAGGACCTGGTTGACGGCCTCGACGATCTGCAACAGCCGTTGCAGCGCGAAGTCAAAATGTCGTACTGGTTCGACCTGACCATTCCGCGCAGCAAGGGCCGGTGCGTCCTCGACGAAATCCGCAGCAAGTCGCGCCGCAAGGTCCGCCGCAGCGTCGAGCTTTACGGTGGCGTGTCGGTCGACTGGTCCGAGTCGATTTCGCAGGCGTCCGACATCTTCAGCGAGATGATCGATCTGCATCAGGCCCGGTGGCGAGCCCTCGGCAAGCCTGGCTGTTACGCGAGCGAACGTTTCACGCGCTTCCACGAAAACCTGATCACGCGGCTGGTCCCGGATCAGCGTCTGTTTTTCCTCCGAGTCCGCTCCGCTGCCGGCACGATTGGCTGTCTGCAGTTCTTCAACGACCGAAACCGGGCACTGCTTTATCAGTGCGGGCGTTCGCAGGACAACGAGGCTCTGAGTCCCGGCGTCGTGACTGACTGCCTGGCGATGGAAGCGTGCCTCGAACGCGGCTTCGATGCCTACGACTTTCTGCCCACCGAGTCGCGCCACAAGCGGCAGCTCTCGAACAGTTGCACGCCGCTGGTCTTCGCCTGCCGCCGCCGCCCGAGCCTCAAGTTCACGATGCTCGACACCGCGCGAGCAATCAAGCACTCCGGCCTGCTGCGGAATCTTCGCGGAGCGACAGTCAGCGAAACCCAGTCGAATTCAGACAGGAACGACGAGTAGGCCATTGAAAGCAGAGCAAGCCGAGTCAGTCGACGAAGGCACGTCGTACTGATTGGCAAAGGTCATCGAATCCCCATGTCTCTCATCCGCCAGATAGCGAAGCGAACACTGACGGCCCTGCTGCCGCGTGACGCCATCGTTGCGCGCGTTACCAGCGAGGGAATCGCGCTGACATTCGACGACGGCCCGCATCCGGAGTTCACACCTCGACTCCTCGACTCGCTCAACACCGCCGGGACGACCGCAACGTTCTTCGTCGTCGGCGAACGAGCAGCCCGGCACCGCGAAATCCTGCAGCGCATCGCCGACGATGGGCACGAGATCGGAAATCACACCTGGTCGCACAGCGAACCTCGCGAGACTTCCGCCCGAAAGCTGATCGACGAAGTCCGCCGAACCCGCGATCTGATCGAAGACGTCACCAACCGCGAATGCCACCTGTTCCGGCCTCCCAAAGGCGAGCTGACGCTGCGGAAACTGCTGGCGTTGCGACGCGAGCAACAAACCATCGTGCTCTGGAATCAGGACACGAAGGACTACCGGATGCCAGAAGCCTCGGACGAGATCGTCCCGTGGTGCCGCGGTTATCAGCCCGCATCCGGCGACATTGTACTGATGCACGACAACCATCCTCACGCGATTACCGCCGTCGAGTTCCTCAACAACGAACGATCCGACGTACTGAGTCGGTGCCAATCCGTTTCGCAGCTATTGAATCTCTCGTCCGGCGATAGAACAGCGTCGCCGAAGATCAGGAGAACGCTATGTACTGGATCGTAGCCGCCATCGCCGCACTCGTTCTGCTGGCGGAAACTGTCGCCGTAGCAATGATCGTGCGCCGTAAGAACCTGGACCGCTGGCTGCCGAGCTACCTGTTCGGCATGAATGCCTGCCCGCGACTCAACCGCCCTGACGTGCGACCCGTCGAACCAACTTCGTCAAACAGCAACGACGCGACCATCGAAACAGTGCGCGGACATCAGACACCGTGGGCCCGGTTCGTCAACGCAGAACCGCTCGACGTCTTCATCGCCGTCTGCGACCACTACGAACCCGACAACGCCCGCCCGCCGCGACACGTTGCCGATGCCCGAGTCGATCGCTGGTGCCGTGACTACCCCGTTCTGTTCGGCCAGTTCGAGGACTCATCCGGTCGCCCGCCGCAGCACTCGTTTTTCTTCCCGCAGGATGAGTACTTCATCCCCGAATACCTCGACCACCTTCGCGATCTCTGCGAGGCAGGCTTCGGCGATGTCGAGATTCACCTGCACCACGACAACGACAACGAAGAAGGCTTGCGCGAAAAACTCGAATCATTCCGCGACACGCTGCATCACCGACACGGCCTGCTGCGACGTCATCCGGAATCCGGCGAGCTGACCTACGGCTTCATTCATGGCAACTGGGCTCTGTGCAACTCCCGACCCGACGGTCGCTGGTGCGGCGTCAACAACGAGTTGACCATCCTGCGCAAGACCGGTTGCTATGCCGACTTCACACTTCCGTCTGCACCCGAGGCGACTCAGACGCGAATCATCAATTCGATCTATTACGCGTCGAGCAACTCGCGCCGTCCGTGCTCGCACGATCGAGGAACCGCCGCAACGCTCGGCGTCGATCCTCCAGCCAAACACCTACTCATGGTCCAGGGACCGCTGACACTCGACTGGGAAGACCGTCGCCGTGGCGTGCTGCCGAGCATCGAGAACGGCGACCTGCTGTACCGCCGCCCTCCAACGGTCCATCGATTCCTGCAATGGCTAAAGTGTGGCGTTCACGTCGCAGGCCGTCCCGACTGGTGCTTCATCAAGCTGCATACGCACGGCTGCAAGGACTGCAACATCGATACCCTGCTCGGCGAGCAGACTCAGCAGTTCCACCGCGACCTAGCCGCACTCGCCGCCGAACATCAGCACCTGCGGTACCACTACGTGACCGCGTGGGAAATCGCCCGACTCATTAACCAGGCCGAATCCGGAGCAGCAAGCCCCTCAATTTCGACGGTTTCCGCGGCGCTGGAGCCCGTCTGCTGACGCATGGTCGCTCCGAAATCCGGCACAGCCTGAACCTTCCGCAGCGAGAGTCCGTCCGTTTCAACAACCCCCGCCGCCATTCCTTGACGCCCCGTACCTCAAACCGTACTTTTCCGCACCCAAAGGACGATTAGCTCAGTTGGCTAGAGCGCCACGTTGACATCGTGGAGGTCACTGGTTCAAGTCCAGTATCGTCCATTTCGCAACTCCTTGCTGCTCAATGAGTTGTCCCCTGCAGTTCGGTGATTCAGAAGACCTGTCGAGAACGTGAGTGGTAGCCAACTACCACATTCCTTCGTTCCGCTGGAAATGTCTGAACAACGCCGCGACGAATCACTTTCGGCAACTGCACACGCGAGCTGTCTGGCCATCCAGATTGCTCTCAGCCACTCTCTTTGGCTTGCCGAGTACTGCTCTCTTCCGTCGCGTCGATGCTGTGTCGAGTTTCTGAATTCCTTCAGACAGACAACTCCGCCGGCTTCCAGCAGCGTCAGAGTGACCTCGACATCCCGATGCGCAGGCCACAACCCACGCATCGCCATCCCGCTCGTCAATCGCCTGCTGCAGGCACGTCCAGACCGGCGAGTGTCGGAGCATCCAGCAACCCGAACCGGCCAGTCCCCATAACGGCTCTGTAGACGCTGTAAGAACTCGAGTTGCTCATTCTTCGACCTGCCTTCGAGGATCACTGCTTAGCGTTCCAGCAACAGCCGACGCTCGCCGCACTCATCGTAGTAGTACGCCAGCCGACCAGGGAGACAGCAGATGATCGTCCCCCATCCACCACGCTCGGCTTCGGCAACCGCAACTTTGAGAGGAAGCTCGCGAGCATCCAGCGAATCCGTGGCCGAAGGACGTAGCAGTTCTCAGGAGCGCCTCGCGCAGTCAATTCCGCAACCACATCAGCATTCGATGGCAATGCCCGAACAAACCGTTCGTCAAAATCCCGGCAGTGCTTCAGCCGATCCAGAAACCCCGAACGCCGCCTCTGTGACGCCAGCGCCTCAAGCCTCCGAGGCCGTTTCGCCGGTGCGACAAACGCCCGAATCGTCGCTCCCTCATCGGGGTGCATCTCAGACCACTCTCAAATAGAACACTGCCGGTACTACAAATTGCTCGCCAACCTGTACAGCGGAGCGACCCCGATTCGTGGAGCAACCGAGCCGATCCTGCCTGTTCTTGTTAGCCCGAATTCTTGGTGAGCCAGTCGATTAGCGGGTCATATCGCTTGTCTGACAACATATTACATGAGACCGCATCGTCGTCTGTTTCTTCTTGAAACCAACCGAGGTAGTCAGAAACGTCGACCCACGGTGGTGGCTTGACGCGACCTGCGCCTTGAGAATTGGCGAAAAAGTTTGACGCACCATCAGCCACATCGACGAGGGCAATGCCACGTTTCGTTGCGTAAGTAATGGCACCGCTTTGAAAACCAGATGTGGAGAACACCATGCCCTTATGTGCGCCTGTGTCTAGCAGCTTGGCCTCCAGCAACATTACGACGTCACGCTTGACAGGGTTTCGATATCGCTTGCATTCGACCAAAACGGTGATCAAGGCGCCCCCGAAAATGCTGAACTCTACATGTACGTCAATTTCGTAGTCACCACTGTCACCTTGCACGATGCTGGAATGTAGGATGTTGAAGTTATTCAGTGTGTCGTGGCAGTTGCGCAACCATTC
>JAPOLP010000617.1 GCA_029977045.1 Planctomycetota bacterium | reverse complement strand
TGAGATTCTGCTCTGTGTCATCGTTAGACTCCTCGCATCGAGTGGTTCGGCAACAGCCAGACACTGACACTACCATGCCCAGCCACGTCCGCGGAACCCGTCCGCCGAGTCGCCACTCCGGAGCCCCGCCATGGCGCACCAAATCCTCAAGTGTCTGCTGATCGCGTCTGCCACCCTGCTCTGCCTGAGCGGACTGTTTCCAGCAGCGACCGCCAGTGCCGCCGAGCCGCGACCGAACATCCTGATCATCACGGCGGACAATCTCGGCTACGGCGACCTACCCTGCTTCCGGCCCGAGTCGCCAATCAAGGCTCCGAACTTCGACCGGCTGGCACGCGGCGGCGCGAGACTCACGCAGTTCTATACGCCCTCGTCAACCTGCACAGTCTCCCGAGCGTGCCTGCTGACCGGTCGCATCCCGCAGCGACACGGGCTGCAGATTCAATTGCCAGGACTCGAAGGCAACTACGGAACCGGCCTGCGAACCAGCGAAGTCCTGATTCCGCAGCTGCTCAAGCCCGCCGGCTACACGACCGGCTGCTTCGGCAAATGGAACGTCGGCTTTGCGAAAGGCTCACGTCCGACCGAACGCGGCTTCGACGAATTCCTCGGGCACGCGTCCGGCAACATCGACTACTACTCGCACGTCTACAACGGCAAGCACGACCTGTTTGACGGCACCGAGGAGGCTCACCTCGAAGGCTACTCAACGGACCTGTTTGCCGATGCGGCGTCGGACTTCATGGTGAGGAACAGCGAGCGTCCCTGGTTCTGCTATCTGCCATTCAACGCCCCGCACTTCCCCAATCAGCGGAATAAGGCTCCCGGCCAGGAAAATATCTGGCAGGCTCCGGACGAAGCTTTCGAGGCGTATGGCTACGACCCGAAGACGCGCAATCCGCAGCAGCGTTACCACGCGGTCGTCACGGCACTCGACACCGCGCTCGGTCGAGTCCTCGACACGCTGGACGATCTGAAGCTGACCGACCGGACGTTCGTCTTCTTCTACTCGGACAATGGAGCGTTCATGCTCAAAGATCGCGGCCTCGAAGTCTCGTCGAACGCTCCGCTGCGCGACGGCGGCGTGACCTGCTGGGAGGGCGGCATCCGAGTCGCCGCGATCGCTCGCTGGCCAGGCCACATCAAACCAGGCCAAGTCCTCAGCGAACCTCTGTGGTCACCCGACCTGATGATCGCCAGCTCGAAACTCGCCGGAGCGACATTGCCAATCGACCGCAAACTCGATGGCCTCGATCCACTCCCCGCCCTGACAACCAACGCGCCGTCCCCTCACCGCTCGCTCTACTTCACCTACAGCCGACACGCTGCATTACGTTTCGGTGACTGGAAAATTATCCACACCAAACCCACCGAAAACTGGCAACTCTTCAACCTCGCCAGCGACCCAGGCGAAACGACGAACCTGGCCACGACACATCTGGATCAGCTCGCAAGACTCACCACCGAATTCGACCGCTGGGCCGCATCAGCAACGGCACAGCAACCATAGCCAGAACTGAGCACAAAACTCGCTTGGCCCGAAGCCCCAGGCAACGGCGTTTCACATTTCCGGTACTTCCCAATGCACCGCTCTACACAGGTCTCACAACCTCGCCATCATCCTGACCGATGGTCTTGCAACCGCTGACTTCACTCTCCCGATTGCGGAAGGGGGCCGCCTCTGCCGCGGGAAGGGCCTGAACTGGATCGAGGTGGCCTATTCCAAGTTTGAAGGCAATTCCGTCTTTATCCAGATAGCAGGAACCGTCGCGGGCGGTCTGATCGCTGACTGCAGCAGATCGATGACGCTGTGCAGGCGGCACGGCCTGTGTGAGATCGCGAGCGCTCATATGAGATATGTGTAGCGTCTTATGCGAGATGCCCCGACGTGTCAGCGAGGGATTCTGTCGGCGATCGTGCAGTTCTAAACATCCCCGCTGAAGCTTCGGGTAACCAGAACCGCTCCCCTTGTCTCATATGCGTTCTAAGTACACGTCCCACATTTCATGCGGCAATTTTGAGGGTGGCCGGGGCTGGACTGAGCTTGCGAAGGAATCCCCGGTCGTTTGTGCTCGGCACGAGCAGGGGCTTCGCTCCAACCCCGGCCACCCGGATTCCAACCCCTGATTGCGTGGGATGTGTACTGAGCACGCGGGCGTCGGACGAGGTTGCCGTCTGAGGTGGTCGGACTCAGCATACGGTTTGCACTGTGGTCAAGCTCCGAGCGACGACTGTGTCTCTCACTCGACGAATCGTTGCCTGGTTGAGGTCTCTGAATGCTGACTCGAATTCTGCTGCTGTTTGTTGTCGCTGTGCAGTGTCTTTCGACGGCTGACGCGGACGACGGCGTTCTGTTCGAGAACTCGATTCGACCGATGCTGGTGGAACGCTGCATTCGCTGTCACGGGCCGAACCGCCAGTCGGGGGCCGTGCGTCTGGACGAGAAGCAGTACGTGGATCGCGATCGGCTTTTGCGGCTGGTCGACGGCAGTTCGACCGCTCCTGACGTCTGTCAGTTGAAACTTCCGGAGCGTAAGAGCTTTGCGGACTGGATCGACGCCGGCTTGCCGTGGCCGGAATCGTCGCCGCTGAAGGTCAGAGACGGCGCCGATCATGCCGGCCACTGGGCGTTCCAGCCGGTTCGACAACCAGCCGTTCCCGACGTCGCCAACTCCGACTGGATCAGGACGCCGATCGACGCGTTCGTTCTGCGGCGACTGACCGACGCGGGCCTCGCGCCGTCCGGCCAGGCGGATCGACGCACGCTGTTACGACGGCTCTATTACTCGCTGACCGGGCTGCCGCCGACCGCGGACGAGGTCGATCAGTTCGTGAGCGATCCGTCTCCCGATGCCTACCGGCAGCTCGTCGACCGATTGCTCGACTCGCCGCGTCATGGGGAGCACTGGGCGCGGCACTGGCTCGACGTTGCTCGGTATTCCGACACGAAGGGTTACGTCTACGGTCGCGAGGAACGCTTCTGGGCGCACGCCTGGAGCTATCGAGACTGGGTCGTGTCGGCACTGAATCGAGACCTGCCGTTCGACCGGTTTCTGCAATTGCAACTGGCGGCCGATCAACTGGTCGACGATCCGGCTGACGGCGACCTCGCGGCGATGGGATTTCTGACTCTGGGCCGCCGCTTTCTCGGCGTCGAGCGGGACATTATTGACGACCGCATTGACGTTGTGACACGCGGCACGATGGCTCTGACCGTTAGTTGTGCCCGCTGCCACGATCACATGTACGACCCGATTCCGACCGCCGACTACTACTCACTGTACGGCGTCTTCGAGAGCAGTCAGGAAGAACTCGTTTCGATCGGCGACCTGACGGCTGGCGGCGGGGACTTTCAGCAGGAACTCGCCAAGCGCCGGGCCAAAGTCCAGTCGCGGTTTCGAGAACTCCGCGACGCGGCCTCGAAACGAAGTCGTGAACGCACCGCCGATTACCTGTTCGCTCAGACGGAACTCGAAAAGTACCCGGCGACGGGATTCGACCAGGTCTTTTCGACGACCGACCTGCTGCCCGCCTTCGTGCATCGCTGGACGGACTACATCGCGGACGCTCGCAAACGCGACGATCCGGTTTTCTCGCTCTGGCACCGCTACGCGGACCTGCCCGAAGACGACTTTGCGAAAGCTGCCGCCGCTTTGAAGGTTGACGACTCGACGGTTCATCCGCTGGTTGCGGCTGAGTTTCAGACGCCGCCGGAATCCATGCGGGACGTCGCCGATCGATACGGTCGTGTGTTTGCCGACGTCGATCGACCGGGAGCGGAAGCTTTGCGAGCGGTCATGTTCGGCCCGGATGCTCCGGCTGAGGTTCCCGATCTGCCGATCGTTCACTCGGACGTCTACTTCGACACGGCGTCGCTCTCGGAAGTCTACAAGCTGGAAGGCGAGGTCTCGCGCTGGATCAATCAGTCGAGCGCGCCAGTTCCTCAGGCACTCGTTCTTCGCGACCGAGCGAACCCGGTGACGCCGCACGTCTTCCTCCGAGGCAACCCGCTGAAGCGTGGGCCGGACGTTCCCCGGCAGGTGCCGGCAGTTCTGACTCGCGACGCTCGCCGACCATTCCAGACCGGGAGTGGCCGCCTGGAACTGGCACGAGCCATCACGGATCGCGGCAACCCGCTGACGGCTCGCGTCATGGTCAATCGCGTCTGGGCTCACCACTTCGGACAGGGACTGGTCGATACACCCAGCGATTTCGGCGTGCGAGCGAACACCCCGTCTCATCCGGAACTGCTCGACTGGCTGGCGACGCGCTTTGTCGAGGACGGCTGGAGTCTGAAGTCACTGCACCGCTTGATCCTGCTCTCAGCG
>JAPOLP010000654.1 GCA_029977045.1 Planctomycetota bacterium | reverse complement strand
GGTCTTCTCCGGTTCGCTCACTGGGTCTTCCGGGCCGTCTTCAAGCAGGATTGGCACAACTTCGGAGTCAGGGAGTTCTGGAAGCAACTCGCCAGTCAGCAGGTCGATCCACAGGCGAACGAGTGGGCGGAACGGTGTGTTCGGATCTGAATCCAGCAGGTCATTCAGCACGTTCGCGGCATCCGCACACAAGCCGGCTTCGACCATCGCCATGGCAATCGTCCAGCGAAGCTGCGTCGTTTGCACTTTCAGGTCATAGAGCATGTGTAGTGCCGCCGCAGTCAGCGTCGACGGCCAGATTTGCCGGTCTCCGAGATACCCCGGAATCGGCTGAACGAACGAGCTGAGCCCCAGCATCGCGTTGGCACTCGACCGTTCGGCGTCGTGCAGTCGTCGCTGGCACAGAGCGATTGCGTTCTCATGTTCGCCCTTCGCCATCTTCAGCCAGGCAGACTGCAGCACCCAGTGAATCGGCACGGTGGGATCATCCGGGATTGCCTCAAAGGCCGCGAACGCGGCTTCGGCATCCGCCAGACGGCCGGACTGGACGAACAGAAACGCTCCCTGCAGTTCGACCATCAGATTGCCGGCGAACGACAGACGATGCTCGTCGTAAAGTTCCAGCGCACTGGCCGGAAATCCCTGCTGGGCCAGTGCCGAAATGATGCCGGGAATGTCAGCCTCTGGCTCGGCGAGAGCCGTCGCGACCTGTTCGGTCATCGTTTCAACGCGAGGTTCGAGTTCGCGTTTTACCTGAGTCAACTGCTGGGCGATCGACAGCGCCCGGTCGTCCGGAGTGGGAAGTTGGCGGATCAGGTCGAGCGTTCGGTTGATCATGTTGAGAGCCAGGTCCCATTGCTGAGCCCTGAAGTACTCGTCGCCAATCGAGGTCGTGAGTTCGATGCTGTCAGGGTCGAGAATCAACGCCTGATGCAGAGCGTGCATTTTCTGCGTCTGTCTCAACTGGCTGAGTTCCGCCTGTCCGGAAGAGTTCAACACGATGGCTTCAAACTGGCCAAGCATCTCGCAGGCGTTCGCCTGAAGCTGGTAGCCGTCGATGTTGTTAGCGTTGTCGTCGAGCGCGGCGTTCGCGTCCCGCATGATCAGAGTCGCCAGTGCAAACGCCTCAGGCGAAGTCAGGTTGACGGCTCCATTGGCTCCCAGCGTGAGCCAGTCGGCATGGCGGCGTCCTCTCAGGATTGGCACCGACGCGGGTGACGGCGGCAGGCTCAGGAAGTTCTGATAGCCCGTGCGAGCCTGCGGCCAATCGACGCGTTCGACCTCGATTGTCGGAATCCAGCAGTCACGAAACGCCTTTTTGACAAAGTCCGCTCGTACCGGCTGGCCTTCCGGAATGGGCTCATCACCAGTCGGCGGCGGTGCCGTTGTCCTCGCGAAAAATGCCGAACTTCCTCCCAGCAGGATTTGCGTCCAGTCCGGTGAAAGTTCGAGATCAACCCACGTCTGCAGATCGGGCACGGCTCCCCACAAGCGAGGAACAGCAAGCTGCACGTTGAATCTGTCGAACGTGTCAGCCCATAACTCGCGACGTCCAAACCAGGTCCTGGGGTCATTGTCCGCGACTCCCGCATCGGAACCACCTTCCGCATCGTTCCCGCTGGTCGCCAAAGCGTTCTGGCCGACAGATGCAGGATCGAAACTTCGCAGGGCGTGACGAGCCTTGTTGTGCAGCAGCAGGATGTCATCGTCGCCGCCGGAAAACACTTCGACCCGGCCATCGACGAACGTCGGTCGGCCAAGCCAAATCAGCAGGTCGCCCTGTTCCAGTCGGAATGTAAACAGTCGCTCGTCACCGACTCCTTCCAGGTCCTGTTCGAAGCTCGAAATGTTTGTGGCGAGCTGCGGTGCCAGACCAACACCAACTCGTTTTCCGTCCGGTCCCATCAGTCGGCCACTGACCGCCAGCCAGGCAAACCCTGCCAGAGCAAGCACCGTCAGAGCACGGCCAGCACGCGACCACAGGACTTCCAGAGTGTCGATCGAGTATTCGGTCCGGCAGTTTGCCCGGTACCAGTCCTGACCGTTCAGGCTGGCAAGAACCACTCCGACGAGAGCGGCCACTGCCAGTTCGTGCGAACAGGCAATCGACAGCCCGCAGACGGCCAGCAACGAAACCAGCAGCCCCGGATCGATCCGACGGAAATTCAGGATGCTGGTCACCAGCGCAAGGCCGGGGATTCCGACACCGATCACAAACACCAGCGAAACAGACCGCCAGATTCGCTGCTCATACAGCGGATGATTCAGCAGGTCGGTGTACCCGAAGTATTCGACCAGGGCCGGAAGCTGCACGGTGTAATACGAAACGGGCGCGAGCAACGTGTGCCAGCCAAACGGGTTGACCATTAAAGCACCGGTTCCAGCAACGACCGCAAGGCCGAGATCCTTCGGACAGGCTGATTCATGTCGGCTGCGGCGGCCCATGGCATCGCCAATAGCCGTGCCCAGCGCATACGAGGCCAGAATGATCCATCCAATAAACGCTCGCGGATCAAGGTTCCCCCACACGGCCAGAGAGCCCGCGAGGCACCACAGAGTCTTTCGCTCGCCGGTTTGCGACCAGCTGACCAATCCACGCAGCATCCACGCGACTCCCAGCAGCGTCACGATCTCCGGCAGCGCAGTGAACTCAATCTGCAGAACGAACAACGCCACGCCGGCACAGAACGCGGTCCACCAGGTCGGCAGTTCCGGTCGGCTGATATGGACAACGAAGTACAACGTGGCAGCAGCGATCAACGCCGTCAGCAGCGAAACTCCAATTGCACCGCCGACCCCGTAAACGCCGCCAACGATCAGGTCGAACAGCCACGCGGTGTTGACCCACGGTCGTTCGGTTGCCGTGTACGAGAACACGTCGTTCGCTGGCGGCAGGATTCCGTTTGACGCGAGGTACTGCCCCGTCTTGATTCGAACGAGTGACGTCGTTTCTGAAATCTCGCGGCAACCCAGCAGCAGCGCGAGCAGAATGACCGCCCAGCGCAGCATGAAGTCGCCCCGGATCGCCTCGTCTTCAACCAGTTCCGGCGTCAGTGGCTCCCATTCCGGCAGATCGTCGTCGCCGGACGCAGCTTCGCCATCTGAGGACGCAGCTTCGTCGGACGCTTCACCGTCAGCAGTCGCAGGCAGTTGCGACGATCCAGGTTCGGCAGACTCGTCACCAGCCGAGCCGGCTTCCGCGGAGTCGGCCCCGGCGTCACCAGAGGCGTCATCAGCCGCCGCCTCGGAAGTTGTTTCCGGCACAGTTGCTTCCAACTCAGCGGTTTCGGCTTCGTCGCGTTCAGGTTCGTCACGTTCAGAGGGATCAGGCACGGCACGCTCGTTGGACAGGCGGAGAAGGACTCGTCGCCGGAAAACCCGGCGAAAATGAAGCGCAGCTTCCGAGCGAACAACGCGCCCGGCAGGCAAAACGCGACAGCGTACGAGTGCCCGTCAGCACCGGTCAAGAACGCCGCCTTGCCCGCTCACCTCGCCAACAGATCGCGAGTCCGAGCCGGTCCGGATATGCCGGGACGAGGCAATTCAGCAACAAGCTGGAATCTGCGGTCAGCCAGCTACGAACGAGAAGCCGTTCCTCAATTGGCGACACGGCTGGAGAACTGCGCGGAATCACCGACGGAAATCGTCTCACCTTCGGTTTCCTCTTTAACAATGCAGACAGCACGATCAGCCTCAACTACCCTCAACTGAATCACTCCGACAAACCGCTGATTTCTGGCACCGTTGCCACGAACAACTCTCAGGCTATCTTGTCTTTTCAGACCGTCGTCAGTGCCCGCACTGATCTCGACGAAGGTCTGACCATCGTCAACGCCTCGCTCGACCTTGACGACTTTCGTTTCGAATCCATACAGACCCTGGATCTCAGCCAGCGCTTCGCTTTCCCGGTCCCCGCGAGATGCTACTTCTGCGGCGAGCCCTTGCCCGGCTTCAGCACTCTTCTCGACGACCCGCTTGAACTGGTAATGCACCAGCGGGCCGGTCGGAACTGAGAATTCGTCTGGCAATGGTGGCTGGTCAGATGGTTGCAGCATTAGATAGAGGCGATCGGTTCCGACTCGCCAGTAGCCCGTGGCGACACGCGGCCAGTCGTCCGAAGCGACGCCTGCATCAGGCAGCAGCAGCGAAACTCGCTTGGGATTTG
>JAPOLP010000929.1 GCA_029977045.1 Planctomycetota bacterium | reverse complement strand
GCCGAACTCGACCGCCGGCTCGGCGAACGCAAGTACCAGTCGCTGATGCTCGAAGGCCAGAAACCGCCGCTCGACTACCGCAACCTGTCGAGATAGATCGTCGTTGCCGCAGCGAATCGCGTGGCAGGAACTGCAGTGCTGTGAGGAGGCCCGCGTGCTTGTCCGCCGTTGGAGCCTCGGCACTTTCGCGACTTGTTCGAGGTATTCGTCCTCGCGTCATTTCAGACGCCGCAGCCACCACCGCCTTCGTCGCAGCCGCAGGATCCGCAGCCAGTCGGCGGTGGGTCGAGCAGCGGGCAGAGTTCGATTCGGTCGAGCCCGTGGCGTCGGGCAACGTCCGTGACCAGCGGGCCGGCGTCGGGATGTGACTCGCCCAGGAAATAGAGCACGGCGGATTCGCCGTCGAACAGCAGTTCGCCGTCGACGATTTCCAGTGGCAGCGCTGCATCAGTCAGGGCCGCAGTTGACTCGCTGATCAGAACAGGAACAACCTCTCGGCGTCGCTGGCTGAACTGTCGCAGTTCGTCGCTGGCGGCTACGCGAAGGACTTCACCGGTCGGCTTGCCATTTGCCGCACCAGTCCCGTCTGCAGGATCGGCGAGCACTTCTCCGAGTTCGACGCCTCGCTCCGTCTGAACTACGACGCAGTCACGGAATCGGCAGTCAACGCCGTCAACGGTTCCAAAACGCCCGACCCATCCGAGTGCTCCGTACCGGACCAGAAACCGCTGAATTCCGTCGTCATGCTTGCCATCACGCGCTGAGCCTCGCTGCGGCAGAGAGTCACGGTCGATCTCCAGTCGCCCTTCGACTTCGCGGACAGCGAGCGACGCAACGGCGACTCCCGGTCGATCAACGGCCTGGCCATCGTCGAGCCGAAACTGCCAGTCGTGCCACGGACACGTAACGCAGCCGCCGCTGACCGTCCCGTTACCGAGCGACGCCCCTTTGTGCGGACACCGTCCCTCAATCGCCCGCCAGCCGTCCGACGTACGAAACACCGCGACTTCGACGTCATCAACGAACGCAGTGATACCTGCGTCAGTTGCGATCTGAGATGCATCTGCAACGGAAACCCAATCAGCCATAAGGAACCAATCAATCGATCGACGCCGAATTGCAGATGTCTTTGCGAGTCTCTGCGTCTTCGCGCCTTTGCGTCAGGATCAAACACCAATCAGAGTCATTGCTCAGTCGATGTCCTTCAAAACCGGGTCACAGATCACGCGCATTCGAACCAGCAGTTTCCTGTGCAGTTCGGCAATCGCCTGTTTTGCCGCCGGATCAGTTGCGTCGATCAGATTGTGAGCTTCCGCCGGGTCGGCTTCGAGATTGTACAGCTCGTCGCGGCCTTCGTTGCGGAAGTCGCGGATCAGCTTCCAGCCGCTCGCACGCAGCATCCGCATGTGAGTTCGGCTCTGGTGATGAGTGCTGTACTGGCAGAACAGATCGTTGTTCCAGTCGACGTTCTCGTCCCGCAGCAGTGGCGTGATGTCGCGGCCTCGAATTGTCAGGTTCGCCGGAACTTCGATTCCCGCCATCGACAGCAGCGTTGGGAACCAGTCGATGTTCGCAATCGTGTGATCGATGACCGTGCCTGGCTTGATCACGCCTGGCCAGCGGATGCCGGTGGGCACGCGGATCGAATGGTCGTACATGTTCGGTCGCTGGCCCTTCGGGATGTTTTCCGTCGCGGCGGGTGGCTGAGTGAGCACCCAGTGGCCGTTGCCCTTATGCCAGATCCCGTTGTGGCCCATGTTGTAGCCGTGGTCGCTGGTGTAGATCACGACGGTGTTCTCGGCGAGGCCCAGCTTGTCGAGCTGATCGAGCAGCCGGCCAATGTTGCGATCGACGCTGGCGACACTCGCCAGGTACTCGCGCGTCATCTTCTTCACACGAGGAATATCAAGCTTCGGGTAATCCGGATTCGGGATCGTTGGATCGAGGTTCTCAAACGGAGCCCAGTCCTCATCGGCGACCGGCAGCCAGCGTGTGTGCGGGGCTCGAAAATGCAGCGAGAGCAGAAACGGCTTGCTCGGATCCCGCTGCATGAACTGCAGAGCCTCGTTCGTCAGGATGTCGGGCAGCAGGCCTTTGAGCTTCCGCGTTTCGCCCTCGACTTCGAGCACCGGATCGTTCGGTGTGCTGCCTCCCGAGCGGAAACCCATGAAGTGCTGATAGCCGAACTTCGTCGGATGGAATTGATCCTCGGTCCCCAGATGCCACTTGCCGATCAACCCAGTCCGGTAACCCGCTTCGGCAAAGATTTGTGGAAACGTGACGGTCTCAGTCGGCAGCCCGAGCGTCGCTTCGTTGCCGGGATTGATCCAGTCAGTGATCCCAACCTCGCTGCCAAACCGGCTGCTGATCAGTGCCGCTCGCGACGGACTGCAGACCGGCGTCACCGTGAAGCTGTTCCGCAGATACGCCCCTTCGCGAAACAACCGATCCTGATGCGGCGTCACCGCGTGCGGATACCCCGAAACCCCAATCGCCCACGGAGCCTGATCGTCGGTCAGGATGAAAAGGACATTCGGTCGTGAACCGTCCGCCGCGTTCGCGTTGCCGGCGACTCCGAGCCCCACAAGAACAGCCATCAGACCGAGAATCACCACGATTTTCCGATACATTGCCGCCTCGACAGTAGGCCGCGTGAAACGCGGCAGAAGAATTCAATTGAGTGAGACAGAAACACCGCGTTTCACGCGGCCTGCATTTGAGCAATAAACCCTGCCGCCTCCGATTTCAACTCGCCAACAGCCATGTCCGATCCTGCTTCAAATGCCTCCGCAGATTCAGATTCCGCATCGAAGCGGAGATGGTACCGCCGCCCGTGGGTACTGCTGTCCCTGGCGGGGCTCGCCGTTCTCACCAGCATTCCGTTCGCCGTCCGCGGCTACCAGCTCTCGCTGATTCCGGATATCCCCGACCCGTTCGCTGACCTGCCGCCGCTGCCGTCAGCAGTTACGACAACGGCGCGCGATCCCCTTGTTGATCGGTATCTTCAGAGTCGTCAACGG
>JAPOLP010001085.1 GCA_029977045.1 Planctomycetota bacterium | reverse complement strand
GGTGTCGCTGATCGAGGATTCCGCGAAGTCGGAGCAGCCGTTGTTTCTGCACGTCAACTTCACGTCGCCGCACGATCCGTTGCTGCTGCCGCCCGGCTGGGAGAAGAAGTACGACGCTGACTCGATGCCGCTGCCGAAGAACTTCGCCGCCAAGCACCCGTTTGATCACGGCAACTTTGACGGTCGCGACGAGCAGCTCTTCAAGTGGCCGCGTACTCCCGAGGAAACCCGGGGCGAGCTGGCGGCTTACTACGCCGTCATTTCGTACATGGACCAGCAGATCGGTCGTATCCTCGACACGTTGCGAACGACGGGGCAGGACAAGAACACGATCATCGTCTTCACGAGCGACCACGGGCTGTCCGTCGGCAGTCACGGCCTGCGAGGCAAGCAGAGTATGTACGAGCACACGATCGGCGTGCCGCTGCTGATGTCCGGCCCCGGCATTCCGACTGGCGAGCGCCGAGTAGCACAGTGTTATCTCCGCGATCTGTTTCCAACGCTGGCCGACCTGGCGGGACTCGACGGCCCAGGTGACCGTATTGATGGGCGCAGCCTCGGCCCGGTGCTGCGTGGTGAGCAGTCAGAGATCCATCCGTTTGTGATAGGATACTTCCGCAACTTCCAACGAATGATTCGCGACGGCGACTGGAAGTACATCGAGTACCCCGCCGTTGAAGTAACGCAGTTGTTCAACCTTGCTGAAGATCCATACGAGCTGCGTAATCTGGCTGAAGATGCAAAGCTCGCGGGGCGACGTAAAGAGCTGACCGCGAAGCTGCATGGCTGGCTGAAGGACAGCGGTGATCCGCTCTACTCTGAGTAGATCAACGGTTGCTGATCTGGAGCAATTTGCCGGGAGACCGTGTATCGCGCCGCAACAGGAGTCGCAGAATCCGGCATGTGGTTTCCCGCAGTGATGCTCGCCAGAAAAGAGTTGTCGAGAAAATCTCACACTGGATTCCTCGGGGAAAACTGCGATTTCTCAGGAATATCGACGACTTTTACTCAGCGGCACGCCAGATGCATTAAGAGTCCGCCATGCCGGTGGCAGGCGTTGGCCCGCACCTGTCATCGTCGGTCAAGGACGCCGTGGGAGTTTCGACTTCCACGGCGTTCTTTTTTTGCGCCTGCTCGCTGTGGCCGATGTCAGATGTGACTGAGCTGCCCGCCGTGAGTTTCCCGGTCGACGTGACATCGGCAACGTGTCCCGGAATAATCGCCCGCTGCGATCACTGACGACTCTTCTTCAGCCAGCGGAGCGACTCATGGAATACGGCAACCTCGGAAAAGCGGGCGTCAAGGTCTCGCCCGTCTGTCTCGGCACGATGATGTTCGGCGGCCAGACCAGCGAAGCAGACTCGATCCGCATCATCCACCAGGCTCACGACCTGGGGATCAACTTCCTCGACACCGCGAACATGTACAACGCGGGCGAGTCGGAAGTCGTTGTCGGCAAGGGCATCGCTCACCGCCGCGATGACATCGTGCTCGCAACGAAGGGCGTCCAGAAGATGGGCAACGGGCCCAACGACAAAGGGGCCAGCCGCAAGCACCTGATGAAGGCTCTCGACGACAGCCTGCGGCGACTCGGCACGGATTACATCGACGTCTACTACTACCACGCTCCGGATTACGACACTCCGATCGACGAGTCTTTGCGGGCACTCGACGACATGGTCCGCTCGGGCAAAGTCCACTACATCGGCTGCTCGAACTTCCGAGCCTGGCGAATCTGCGAGGCACTGTGGACCAGCGAACGGCTGAACCTGCACGCGTTCTCGGTGCTGCAGCCGCTGTACAACATCGTCAATCGCGATATCGAAGTCGAAGTGCTGCCGCTGTGTCAGGAGCACGGGATCGGCGTCGTCAGTTACTCGCCGCTGGCCCGAGGCATCCTGACCGGCAAGTACAAGCCCGGCGAGAGCTTCCCGGACGGCAGTCGAGCGTCACGCAGCGATCCGCGAATGCTGCAGGCTGAGCTGCGGGAATCGAGTCTCGAAATCGCGCAGCAGATTCGCGAGTACGCTGAAACGACGAAGGGCTGCGCCGCGTCGCACTTCGCACTCGCCTGGGCACTGGCGAACCCGATCGTCACGTCGATCATTCTCGGCCCGAAGACGATCGAGCAGTTCGAGGACAACCTCAAGTGCCTGGACGTCGAGATTACCGCTGCCGATGAGGACTTCATCGACGGACTGGTTCCGCCCGGCGAACACAGCGGCAAGGGCTTCCAGGACACCGCGTACCCGGTCACCGGTCGTCCGCGGAAGGCGTAAGCTCAATGGCAACCGGCAAGGTTTATCTCGTCGGAGCCGGCCCCGGCGATCCGGGGCTGATCTCGCTGCGGGC
>JAPOLP010001056.1 GCA_029977045.1 Planctomycetota bacterium | reverse complement strand
CGAGAGACCATCCAGATTGCACACCGCAGCAGACGCGTGGCGTCTGATCTTCGAACTCTTCACAGCTGTCCCGCATTTTGGAACCTCACGGCATGTTTACTCAAAACCTGCTCGACGCCGCGCGTTCTCACTCGGACTGGATCATCGATATCCGCCGACAACTGCATCGTCATCCCGAGCTGATGTACGAGGAAGTGCGAACCAGCCAGCTCGTCTGCGACACGTTGACGGAGCTGGGCATTTCCTTTGAGCGAGGTATCGCCGAGACGGGAGTCGTGGCGACGCTGGGCACTGGAGTGTCACCCTGTGTTGCCCTGCGAGCGGACATGGACGCGCTGCCGATTCAGGAGCAGACGGACGTGCCGTTTCGCAGCGAGGTCGACGGCAGGATGCACGCCTGCGGGCACGACTGTCACACAGCGATGCTGCTCGGTGCCGCGAAGCTGCTCAGTGAGCGACAGTCTGAATCGCGTGGCACGGTCAAACTGCTGTTTCAACCCGCTGAGGAAGGCGGAGCCGGCGGCAAGCGGATGCGCGAAGCTGGCGTGCTTGACGCTCCGCGTGTCGAGCGCATCTTCGGCCTGCATGTCTGGCCGCAGCTTCCGACAGGCACGATCGGTTCGCGACCCGGTACGTTCCTGGCGGCTGCGGGAGAAATCGACATCGCCATCCGCGGCAAAGGCGGCCACGCGGCGATGCCGCATCTGTGTATCGACCCGGTTGTGACCTCAGCAAAGGTCATCACGGAGCTGCAGAGCATCATCTCCCGCGAACTCGACCCACTGGATTCCGGCGTGATCAGCATCACGACGATCCACGGCGGCGAGGCTTACAACGTGATTCCGCCGGAAGTGAAGATGCGAGGAACGATCCGAGCCCTCACGATGGACCGCTTCCGCTGGCTGCAGGAACGGGCGAAAGCTGTCATCACGCACATCGCGGCGGCCAACAACTGCGAGGCCGACGTTTCGTTTCCCGGCAACGATTACCCGCCGACCGTCAACGATGCCTCGGTCTGGGACTCCGTCCAGAACTTCGCTGCCGAGATGCTCGGGCGGGAAGCGATTCAGGAGATCCCCGCAGTCATGGGCGGCGAAGACTTCGCTTTCTACACCGAAGAAGTCCCAGGCTGTTTTGTCGCATTGGGGATCCGCAACGAGGACCTCGGCTGCACGTTCGGTGTCCACCATCCCTGCTTCAAAGCTGACGAAGCCGCGTTGCCGATCGGCGTAGCTCTGCACACGGCGTTTGCTCTGCAGTCGCTCGGTCAGTAGGCGAACTTAAAATCAGACAGGCAACCGCAGGCTGATGGGCAGATTGTCGATCAGCCGCGTTGTCCCGACGCGGGCGGCGATCAGGGCAACCATTTCGCCTGATGCCTCATCCAGTTCTTTGAGCGAGTACGCGTCAGCAACGGTTGCGTAGTCGAGGACGAGGCCAGGTATTGACGTCAGGTGTTCGATCATCCTCACTCTGGCTTCGACGGGAGACTGCCTCTCGTCACACAGCGATTGCTCCGCGATCTTCAGTGCCTGAGAGAGTGCCAGCGCCGTCTGACGTTCCTCCGGGCTTAGGTACGCGTTGCGGCTGCTCATGGCGAGACCATCGGGTTCTCGAATCGTCGGGCAGGTACGAATCTCGACCGCAACGTTGAGGTCGTCGACCAGGTGTCGGATGAGAAGCTGCTGCTGGTAATCCTTCTGGCCGAAGAACGCGACGTCGGGCAGGACCATGTTGAACAGCTTGAGCACGATCGTCGTCACGCCGCGAAAGTGCCCCGGTCGATGAGCACCTTCCAGGACCTCCGACAGGCCGGGGACTTCGACGAAGGTGGCATCGCCGCTCGGATAGACCGATTCGACGTCCGGATTGAAGACGAGATCGACGCCGGCTGCCCGGCATTTATCGAGGTCGGCTTCGAGTGGTCGCGGGTACTTCGCGAGATCCTCGTTCGGACCGAACTGTGTCGGATTAACGAAGATCGTCACCACAACGAAGTCGGTCTCACGGCGAGCAGCTTCGACGAGTGAGATGTGCCCGTCGTGAAGAGCACCCATCGTCGGAACGCAGCCGATTTTCTTTCCGGCCAGGCGAGCTTCGCGCACGGCGAGACGCAAATCGTCGATGGTCTGAACGGTGGCAAGGGAGTCAGTCACGGTCGATCTCTGGCGTAGGGCCGGTTCCCACCGGCCGAAATGCGTGCTGGCCGGTGGGAACCGGCCAGTCGGACGCGAGACGTTACTCAAACTGCGGGTCAGGTTCGAGGTCTGCGTTCAACCGGTCGATCAACTGTCGCAACCGACCGAGGTGGCGGCGGTTGAAACGCATCCGCAGCCGAGGCAGATGGCTGATGTGCGTTTCGTCGCTCTCGAATTCGTGCGTCACTGATTTCTCGATGCGGCCTCGTTCGAGCAGGTCGCTGAAGTCGTCGTTGAGCTGCTCGATGTAGTCGTCCGACGGCTCCGCCCGCAGTCG
>JAPOLP010000035.1 GCA_029977045.1 Planctomycetota bacterium | reverse complement strand
TGACGATTTATCAGATGGAGCTGCCGTTCAATACGATCATCTCAAAAGAGATGAAGGAAGGCGGGCTCGAATCTCCAGTTGCCGACTGGGCCACCAAGCGCCGCTGGGTCGACGAAGCGTTCAACCGGCTGCTCGCCGAAGGTTATCAGATTTCGAGTGGCAACGAGCTGGTTCGCAATCTCGACACCGACCATTTCGTCTATCGCGACAATCTTTTTCGCGGCTCGGACCTGCTGGCCGCCGGCGTTTCATCCTTCGGCCATCTGCAGGGTGTGCATTACCAGAACCTCGACCAGATCGACGATTATCAGTCGACGGTCGAGTCTGGTCGACTGCCGATCAACCGGGCACTGCGTCCGACGCCGCATCAGGTGCTGATTCGCGAAGTCGTTCTGCAGCTGAAGGAAGGCCGCATCGACGCGGGCGCCTTCCGGCGGAAATTCGGCGTCGACATCCTCGATGAGTTTGCCGACGCGTTCCGCAATCAGCAGGCTGCCGGCTATCTGCAGGTCGAAGGTGACGACATACGTCTGACACGCAAGGGCCTGCTGCAGGTCGACAGCCTGCTGACGGAATACTTCGAGCCGCAGCACAGATCCGTTCGCTACACGTAAGCATTGGGCCGCGTAACGTGATTCTCCCCACTTTGATCTGAATCGTTTGAGGCGTCCGTGAACCCGCTCATCGAACTTGATGCACTGCTTGGATTGTTTCCGCAGGACAAACCATTGATCGCCGCTGCGGAACACGTTCCGTCGTCACAAACGCCTGAGCCGTACAAGCAAATGCTCGCCCATCACGAGCATATGACTGTGACGATGGAGTCGTATCATCAGACAAGTGTCGATGTTCGCGTCCTCGACCAGCGGCTCGACGGTGACACCTATGCCCGGAAGATTCTGCTTCTGAAAAGCGGGACCGAAGACGTCGTTCAGTTCGGCATCGTCCGCTTCAACTTTCAGTACGTGACCGACGAGGTCCGAGCGGAGATTCAGGCTGGCGAGACGCCGCTGGGACGGGTTCTCATCAATCACAACGTTCTGCGGGACGTCGATCTCGGAGCGATTCTGCGAATTACCGCTGGTCCCGATCTGGCCAGCCTTCTACAGATGCCCGAGGGCGGCGTGACCTACGGTCGCCTGGCGACGATTTTCTGCAACAGCAAACCGGCGGTGGACCTGCTTGAGATTTCTGCTCCGCTGACGGCGTGACGAACAGGCTCAATCATTCGGCTACTCTCTGGAAACGCAACATGGTGAGTTCGACTCAGCCTGTCCTGAACGACCAGTACGACGTCGTGGTTATTGGAGGCGGCCCGGCCGGAGCCGCGACCGGCGCACTTCTGGCCGAGTACGGACACTCGGTGCTCGTGCTAGAACGTTCGCAGTTTCCGCGTTTCCACGTCGGCGAGTCGCTGATTCCGGAGACATTCTGGTCGCTGAAGCGACTGGGACTCGTCGACTGGCTGCGTGCAAGCGCGAATCCCCGCAAGTTCAGCGTGCAGTTCTTCAGCGACGGCCACCGTGCATCGAGGCCGTTTTATTTCGACGAGTACAAGCAGTGCGAAAGCTCGCAGACCTGGCAGGTCTGGCGTGACGAGTTCGACCAGCGTGTGCTGGAACGAGCGGCGGAACTCGGAGCGACAGTACATACGGACGCTGCCGTTCTCGACGTTCTGTTTGACGGCGACGTTGCGACTGGCGTCCGCGTGCGCATCACGGATTCCGACGGATCGAAGTCCGACCGCGAGATCGCCAGCCGGGTGGTTGTCGACGCTTCCGGCCAGTCAGCGTTTCTGGCCAGCCGGCTTGGTCTCAAGGATGTCGATCCGTGGTTGCAGAAGGGATCGATCTGGAACTACTTCGAGAATGCCCGGCGCGACGAAGGCGAGCGTGACGAAGGGGCGACGCTGATTCTGCAGACGGCAGACAAAAAGTCCTGGTTCTGGTTCATCCCGCTGAAGGACAACGTGACGAGCATCGGCTGCACCGGCAGCATGAGCTACATGTTTCCGAAAGGTGCGAAGCCAGAGGAAACATTCGAGCGAGAACTGGCTCGCTGTCCGGAACTTGTCGAGCGGCTGGGCAATGCGCGAGCGCTCCACGATTTCCACACGACGAAGGACTACTCCTACTACTCACGCGATGGCGCGGGGCCCGGCTGGCTGCTGGTCGGAGACGCCTTTGGGTTTATCGACCCTGTGTACTCGTCGGGAGTGTTTCTCGCTCTGAAGTCAGCGGAACTGGCGGCCGACGCTGTTCATGCCGCGTTCGAGCAGGATGATCTTTCAACGGATGCACTCGGTGGCTGGCAGGTGCAGCATCGTGAGGCTGTCACGCTGTTCCGCAAGCTGGTGTTCGCGTTCTACAACCCGGACTTCAGCATCGGCAGCTTCCTGAAGATGCACCCGCAGTTCCGCTCGAACATCACCGACATCCTGATCGGCGATGTTTACCGTCCGGAGGTCGGCGAGGTCTTCGAGGTTATGGGTGATGTCACTCCGCCCTCGGACCGCCAGACTGCTGACACTTCGGCTTAGGCCGTCTTCGCACCAGCACGTCAAGCACAAACTGCGTCAGTGACGAAAACTCACCGCGAGACGTGCCGGGATGGCTGGCCAGCGGTGACTCTGCGATGTGCAACGTCAGTTTGATTTGACGCGATGCCTGGCAGCCTTTTTTTCTGTTGCCGGAATGAAACCTGTTGAGTTCGCCAGACGCCGTGGTGAGCATGAGCCTCATGCTTTTCATCGCTGGCGAACGTCTCCCTCGGAGCGACCTGACTTACCTGGCCTTTCGCGTTGCCTTTCTGGAAACGCTGGAGCGGATTGTGCTGTCGCGCCAGGTGGAAGACGGGAATGAAGTCTTCGGCTACCTGACGGAGGTGCCATTCCTGACCGCAGTTGCCCCGCATGTGCAGCTCGACCTGCTTGCCGATACCTGGAGCCGGCATACCAGCCGGCGTCGCCACAACGCCACACTGATCGACGAAAGCGTCATCTACGCGGTCTGTGAAACGGCGGCCCGAGTCGCCGGTAACGAGCCGACCGTGATCACACACAGCATGATCACAGGACCGAAATCGTGCTCAGTTGAAGTGGACGGCTTCCTGCCTGGCGAGCTTCGGAACCTGCATCTGGGGCTGGCCAACGAGGGTGACTTTCTGCTGATCAGCCAGTTTGAGGATCTGGAGCCAGACGAGTCCGCTGACCTGAAAGAGCAATTCCGCCTGGACCTGCAGCGGCTCGACGAGATGTTCGACGTTCTGGGACGCTGGTACGTGCAGCCTCATCTGGCCGTCCGCCTTGACGGCCTGCTGACCGAACGTGAGTTGCAGCGAGTTGACTACGTCATCACCGAAGTTCTGCAGCCACGCGAAGCCAGCGAGTAGCGTCTCACGGTGTTTCAGACTCGCTTGTTTTTACCGGCAGTCGCCACCAGACGATCGCCAGTTGTCCTGAGGAATCGCTGAACTGTCGCCTTCGCCTACTCTGTTCTGTGGACGAGCCGCTATAGTCGTTGCGACGTTTCAAGTGCCGGGCGGCCACGGCTTCGGCAACGGGACACTGCGAAGACACGGACGAAGCGATGGCAGAACGGTCGACATGCGACATGAGCAGAATGCGCTGGACGCGTCTTATTCGCTGCTGGCTCGTTTCCGTGTCGCTCGCCCTGGTGACGTCTCACCTTGAGGCCCAGCCGCCTGGGCCTGCCGGAAATCCGGCTGCCCCGCTGACGCCGCAGCAAAGGGCGGCTCTGAATCATGTGCTCTATCGATCGCCGCAAATGACGGCGTTCATTACGCGAGCCAAAGGCGCCATCGAGAGCGGAGATCTGCGAAACGGATTGCGGATGCTGCAGCAGATTCTGGGAGACCCGCGGGGAGCGACAGATCGCGCTGCCGGAGGAGTTGCGCCTTCGGACAGTTTCGGATGGTCAGAAACCGGCCTGAAGAGCCAGCGCCGCGAAGTTCTCGACATCTTCGAGTCGCTGACCGACGAACAGCAAGAGACATACGAACGAACTTACGGCACGCTTGCGACCGAGGCCTTGCAACAGGCGGAAGCGAGTGGCGAACTGACGCAGCTTCAGGAAGTTGTTCGGCGTTGCTGGCCGACGGCGGCCGGAGCACAGGCAATCGACCGTCTCGCCACTCGACTGCTCGATCGGGATCAGGCGGAAACCGCAGCGAGGTTGTGGAACGGCCTCGCAAATTCCCGGGTCCACCGGTTTCGAGTGTCCGAGTCCATCTTTGAGAAAGCGGCCGTCGCCTATCTGCTGGCAGGGAAGTCAGAGGCAGCTGAAGCGATGCTGCGTCAGCAGGAAGCCCGCTACGGAGTTCGTCCTCTTTCCATTGCTGATCTTGAGCGTGAACTGACATCGCGGATTCCGCAGATTGGTGGCTGGCCAGCGGAATGGACAACGCCCTTCGGCAGTTCTGGACATAACACGGTGTCGGCAGGGACGACTCCCTGGCTCGAACCACAATGGTCGCAGCCGCTCAACAGATCTCCGTCGTTTGAGATGCTCGCCGACTGGGAGAAACGGCAGGTCGCCAATGAGGTCGAATCTGTCGCCGGTGCCACGACCCCCATCGTTGCCAACGGGCTTATCGTGGTCCGCGACTTCGACGGTGTACGAGCCTGCGATCCTGCGACTGGACGAATCGTCTGGCGATACGATGCAACACTCAGTCTCTCGCAGCTCGCTGACGCAGTTCTCAGCTCACGCTATCTGACGAGTTCCTGGTCGATCATGGAAATGGCCTGGGTGGGCAATGCCGCGATCGGCATGGTCAGCTCTGACGGCGATCGAGTTTTCGCGGTCGACTGGGTTGAGTTCTCAGCGATCGCTCCAGCAACGCAGCAAGGAGCTCGGCGTTACAGCGGACCGACGATCTCGGCCCTGAACCGGCTCGTTTGTCTGCCGACATCTGCAGGCACGCCAGAGCCAGCGTCTGACGGCGGCCCACAGCGTGTCGAACCTCTGTGGGTAGCAGGCGGAACTCCGACGCCATCGCCGACTGACCAGCTGGGTGGGCATCTTTTTGTCGGACCTCCGATCGTCTCTGGCGATTCCGTTTTCGTGATCGTCGAGTCGGGTCGTGATAAGGAGCTGAAACTTGCGCGGCTCGACGCCAGAACGGGCCAACTGCAGTGGATGCAGACGCTGGGCATCGTCGAGCAGCCGACGTTCTCGGCAACTGATCGGCTGAGCCGGCTGTCGTCGTGCATTCCGGCGATCGGCGAGGGAATCGCGGTGTGTCCGACCGATGCCGGTTACCTGGTCGGCGTCGATACCGTCACCGGCGAACTGTTGTGGATGCAGACATACTTTGAAATGCGGCTGCCCTCGCGTTTCGGATCGACGATCCTGCGCGAGGCAGACGGAGCCTTCGTGGGCTACCGTGACCCGCCACACATCGACGAGGGCCGCGTCGTCTACCTGCCGCGGCACTCCGAAGAGCTGCACTGCTACGGTCTGCAGAGCGGCGAGGAACTGTGGCACGTTCCGCGAGAAGATGGCCAGTACGTCGGAGCGATTCGCAACGGCGTGGCATGTATCGTCGGAAAATCAACGGTTCGCGGCGTCTCGCTCGATGATGGCCGAACGCTCTGGAAAAGGCGAATCGGCGTCACCTCAGGTCGCGGCGTATTGACTGACGACGGATATCTTCTTCCGTTAAAAGCTGGCGGAGTTGCCCGAATTGACCTGATGACTGGCACGAGGCAGGGATCGAGCATCGTGCCAGCGCTGCTGAGCCGGCAATTCACTCGCTCCGCGTTGGCTGACGGTGCTCAGCTGCCGGGAAGTTCACAAGAAGTTGCACTGGCCCGGTTTGGACTTGTTGACGAATCCCTGGATGCCGAACTGCGTCCCGGAAACCTGCTGCTCCACGACCGGCAGGTGTTTTCCGTGGGACCGCATACGATCACCGCGTTTCCCCAGGCGGATTCGCTGCTGCTTGACCTTCGAGCCCGCAGGGATTCCACACAGGGACCATCCGTCGACCTGTTTCAACTCGCCTGTCTCGAACTGCTGCTGGGGCAGCAGGCCAAGGGAGAAGACACACTCGCCGAACTGGCCAGGCAGAAGCAGCATCCGCAACGGGCCAAAGCACGATGGATGCTTCGCAATCTGATCCTGGCCGACCTGCGGAGGGCCGACGACACTCTAACGGCGGCTCGCTTTCGAGCTCGAGTTCAGCAGTTTCAGAGCCTTATTGATTCGCCGTTCGACGAACAACAACTGCTCTTTGAGAAGGTTCGCTGGGAGCAGAAGCAAGGAGATCGAGACGCTGTGCTGCAGTTGCTTGCGGGTTTGTCTCAGGTGCAACTGCAGTCATTTCTCCCGCAGGACGACGGATTTGAGTCGGTTGTCGCGAGCAGTTCGCTGTCGCGCAGCCTGATTCGTGACGCGCTGCGCATTGAGGCTGACGCTGGAAACAACCCGCTGCGCGACACCATGAATCGAGACCTGCTGGCCGCACTTCGCAGTGATTCGTTGCCGGAGATGCGTCGGTTCATCGAGCTGTATGGCGACTCGCCGCAGGCCGCGCGAATCCGGAATCGACTGGCTGACCGACTGATTCAAAACGGCGATGTTCAGGCGGCGGAACTGACGCTGCTTCCCAACCTGCACCTTGCGGACCGACAGGAACAGGCGATTGCACAGATTCTTTACATCACGCTGCTGACCCAGGAACAGCTTGACGGTGAAGCGGGCCGCGCTCTGCTGGATGGACTCCGGAAAAGCCGGGGCGTTTCGATCGACCATTTAAGAACTGACCGCCTGAAGAGTCCGCTGGCAGTTCTGGCTCAGGGGAACCGCTTTGCCGAACTTGAGTCACCAGTCTTCGATGACTTTGTGGCCGCGTTCGACCGTGGCCGGCAGGCGTGGTCGGCTTACCTGGATCGTCAGCGGCCAGCGTGGAACGTTCGACAGGTCGTGATACGACCGCGTCCGTTCTCTGCTGCTGACCCTGAACTCGTCCGGCTGTGGACGCAAACGCCACGACAGTTATCGCTTTCGGACGACAGCGAATTTCACCTGCTGCACAACGGATCGTACGTCAACAGCTGGTGGAAGCTGGTCGATCGTTACGCCGGGATCGAACGCGGTTCGATCCGTGTACCCAGCCGTCCCAGCATCGCCAATGCGCAGGCCTATCGGACCATTGGCCACCTGTTGCCGGTGGGAGCCGAAGCGTCTCTGACGGGGATCTCGCTGCTTGAATACCGCAATCAGGCGCCGCTGTGGCAGTTCTCATTTCCGCCAACGCAAACTGCCAGAGAGACACTCGAACCGGGCCCGTCTACTCCAACGGTCTGTGTGTTTCAGACTCGCAAGCATCTGATCGCTGTCGATCCTCGCAACGGCAACGTGCTCTGGCGACGGTCCGATCTCGACATGGAGAGCGGCGTAACAGTTGACCGGGAATTCGGCCTGCTTGGAGACGATCGCGTGATCGTGATCTTTCATCGCGATCAGCAGTCGTACACACGGCTGGATGCTCTGACAGGAGCGATCCTGAATACTGGTAAGCTGGCAGCCGACTTCCGCTACGGTCGCGCCGTTTTCGGTCGCAAGCTGTACCACAGATCCACGATCGACGACAAAGGCCAGCAGTTCGCACGTATCTGGGATCCGCTGACTGAAACTCTGGAATTCGACGAGCCGATCTCCGGTCGGTTGCTGGATGAAGAGAACGGCGATGAACTCGGGCTGCTCGACACCAACGGTCGCCTGCGCGTCTACCAGATGCCCGACGTCAGGCTGCTGGTGGACACGGACCTCGGCAAATCCGCGACGCAGAGCATGACGACCTTCAAGTTCTTCAGTGATGAAGAACGGTTTTATATCAATCTGGCTCGCCCACAGCCGCGACGGCAGCAGAGCGCTCCACGGCATTATCCCGTCACAAATTCTCTGCCCAGCTGGCCGCTCGACCCCGGCCTGCTGCTGGCCGTCGATCGAGCCACGGGCCGGATTATCTGGCGGCGTCACGTGACTCACCAAAGCCTGCTGCGGCTTGAACAGTTTGACCTGCCGTTCTTTGTGGGGATGTCACGCGTTGGCCAGACCAACCAGGCTGGATCGGTCCAGACTCTGGAAGTCGAGGTCTTTGACCGTGCAACTGGCGAGAAGATCGGACACGAACGGAACCTGATGTCAGACCGGTTTGTGCATTATCAACTGAATGAAAATCGCGGGACGCTGGAACTGCACGGTTTGAGCAGCAGCATCGAGATCGACTTCCGTATCCCTCCGCCGGGAATTCTTCTGGAGCAGCAGCCACTCTGATGACGTATAGATAAAGAGTCATCAGTCATCTCTGCGCGAAGTAGCCCACAGCCTTCGCCGCAGACCTCCTCGGGCGTTCCGCCAACCACTTCAGTGAGGAGGAGTTTGAGTGGTTCCAGTCGAAACTCTGATTCGCACGCAGGACGGGCAGAAGCTCTTCGTGCGGACGTACGTCCCGGACGAGTTGTGCCGCAGCGGTCGGACACTGGTCATCGTCCATGGCACCAGTGAGCACGGCGGGCGATATGACCATGTCGCTCAGGTTGCCGTCGACCAGGGCTGGGAAGTCATCGTGCCGGACATGCGCGGACACGGTCGCTCCGACGGAGTTCCGGTTCACGTCGATCGCTTCGACGAATACCTCGGCGATCTCGACACGCTGTGGCAGTATTTCGAGCTGAATCCCGACCGCACGGCGTTGCTCGGCCACAGCTTCGGCGGCCTCATCTGCACTCGGTTTGCGGAAACGCGTCCGTCAAAGATGGCGAGCCTGGTGTTGATTTCCCCATTGCTGGGGCTGAACGTCAAAATCGAGTTCTACACGCTGACACTTGGCAAGCTGATGTCGTTTATCGCTCCCTGCACCCGGTTCCGCAGCAAGGTGCCGGTCGAATACACAACACGTAATCCAGAAGTCCTCAAGCGTCGAGAGACTGATAAGCTGCTGCATCGCAGCGTGACGGCCCGCTGGTTCTTCCAGATGAAACAGGCCCTCGCCGATGCCTGGCATGACACAGAGAAAGTCAACACGCCAATCCTCGCGTTGCAGGCTGGTGCCGACCGGATCGTCGATCCCCACGCCGTTGAACCATGGCTGCGTATGGCAGGCTCCGATGACACAACGTTTCGGATGCTCGCAGACCACTATCACGAACTGCTCAACGAACCGACCTGGCGCGAGACGCTCGACGAAGTGCTCGACTGGCTCGACGATCGAATTCCCGCGCTCAACGGTCCAACGCAAGTTCGGCGGCACAGTCGATAAACTACCTCGGCAACACGCTTGAGCAGCTGGATTCGCAGGAATTCAGCCGTCGCGGCCCATCTGAATTCTCTCGAATCCAGCTACGTCAATCACGCGATTACCCTGAGTCACGCCACATCGCGATGAGGTCGCGATGCAGGCAGTGGTCGAGCTGTCTGCCTGGACTGGCGGCCTTCAGCGACCTTGGCGAGGACGGAGTCCAGGCGGCCAATGATCTGCTGCTGGAAGTCAAGCAGTGTGGCAGCGGTTCGCTGGAAGTCCTGGTGGCTCAGGCGAGACGCTCGCTGTTCGAGTTCCTCGGCAAAGCGAGTCAGCGACGCAATCGCTGTTTCAAGTTCGACCAGCAGGTCACGGGGACGACCGGTTGTCTCCGGCTGCGTCACCTGAGGCTCCGCAATCTTCGGCTGCTGAATCTCAAGCTGCCGCTGCGGCTCGGTTTCGCCCTGCGAGTCGCGGAGCGTCTTCATCAGCGTTTCGATGCCCATTCGCTTGCGGGCCTCGAACTCTTCGATCAGCTCTTCTTCCTGCTCGATCAGCTCGATCAGTTCGGCGGGCGTCAGAGTCGACGGATCAATCTCGGGTTCGTCCTCAAAGTCGTCCGCTGAAAATGCCTGCAGAATCGGCGGCGGAGATTCGGCTCCGGTATCTCGCAGTGCCAGTTGAAACGTACCAAGTTCGATCTGGTCACCGTCGGCCAGATGAGCGGATCGCGTCGCCTGCCCGTTGACCTTGAGTTCGGGTCCGTCGGCGATCGAGTCAATCCAGACGTCGATGCCGTCGACGTACAGAATGCTGTGCAGCGGCGGCATGTCCGCTCCGCCGAGACGCAGATCGCAGCGTTCACCGGCTCCAATTAGAAACCGCTCGTGAGTGATCGGCCGCAGCGGGTTCTGCGTCCGTCCCCGCGTGATTTCGAGGAGAAACGGGTACTCAGCCGAGTCGCGGCACCCGGTTACTGATTCGTTGCGCGTACTCTGTTCAGTCATGTCTGACAGCCACCGAAAAGCAGACGGTTTTCCTCCGAGATCGAGTCTCGTCTCTATCGTCTTTCGGCCTTTCAGCCGTCACACATGACAGAATCGCTACAGTTTCCCACATTTCTCACCGACTGAAGAAGCACACGACGACTCGAAAAGGTAGCGGAACGGCGCGAGCCGTCCGGTCGATCTCAGTTCGGGGCACCGAAGACGGTCGCCCCGCCTGCAGCGGAACTCACGCCATGACTGACGGCAACCCGGCAAAGATCGCCCTCAGCGATCTGCAGCAGCTCATTCGCACGATGTACGGCCAGAAGGACGAGGCTCGCGGCATCCCCGGAACCTTCATGTGGCTGATGGAGGAAGTCGGGGAGCTGGCAGCGGCTCTGCGGGAAGAAGACACCTCACGGGACACCGCGTCCGAGGCACTCGCGAGCGAATTCGCCGACGTGCTCGCCTGGCTGGCGACCATCGCGAACGTCGCCAAAGTCGACCTCGAAGCCGCCGTCCGAGCGAAATACGGAACCGGCTGCCCCGGCTGCGGCCTGATGGTCTGCGAGTGCTCGATCAGCGAGAAACCTTGATCGCAAAACTCAATCGGTCAGTCTGCCGCTGTCCGCCCGAGCCGGCGGATTTCGTCGAGCAGCGCGGCCAGATCGTCCTCGGTGGTCAGCGGGTTGATGATCGTGACGCGGAGTGACTGCTGGCCGTTGAGCTTCGTCTGCACGATGTAGAACGCGCCGGACTGAATCAGCTCGCGGCGAATCCGGAAGTGGAATTCGGCAAGCTGTTCCTCTGACTCGCCGGCCACTTCAGGCGGGACGTGACGGAACGTGACGATGTTGCACTGCGGTTCGTGAAGTGGCTCGAAGTCGGGAGCCTCGACCAGCATTTCGTAGAAGTGCCGCCCGAGATCGAACGTCGCGTCGACGAGGTCCTCAAACAGCCGCTCGCCAAACAGCGACCACGTTCCCCAGAGGCCGTAAGCCGCCGCCCGCTTAGTGCATTCGAGCGTGGCGACACCACTGTCAAACTCTGCCGTCCCGGGCGATGACGGATCGAACAGGTACGGAGCGTCCTGCTGAAACGTCGCGTACCGATGCTCGGCGTTGCGATACAGCACGAAGGCACACAACGCCGGAACGAACATCATCTTATGCGCGTCCCAGACGATTGAGTCGGCCTGTTCGATTCCCGCCAGCAGAGAACGGTACTTGCGGCTGAGGCTCGCCGCGCCGCCATGAGCCGCGTCAACGTGCAGCCAGACCTCGTGACGCTTACAGACGTCCGCGATCTGGTCGAGCGGATCAAACGCCCCAATCGGGGTTGCACACGCACTGGCAGCAACAGCGACGATCGGCGTTCCGTTCCGACGAAGCTGCGTGAGCGTTTCGTCGAGCTGATTCGGATCCATCCGCCGCCGGTCATCGAGCCCGACTCGAACAACGTTTCCGCTGCCGACGCCAATGATGCCTGCCGCTCGGGCAACACTGTAATGAGCGTCCTGATGAGCCAGCAAAACCGGCGGATGCCCGGAATTCGCCAGCCCGCTCGTCCAGCTCTCCCCGAGCGAAACGTTGCGCGCGGTCAGCAGTCCGGTCAGGTTTCCGAGCGATCCGCCATTCGTAATGACGCCCGAGAACCGGCCTCGCTCCCATCCGATCGTCGTCCCGAGTTTCTCGATAAGCGCCGCTTCAACCGCCGTCGCCCACGGACCCATCTCGAAAACGGCCATGACCTGATTCGTCACGGAGCCGATCGCGTCGAACAGACCGGCGATCGGAATCGGTGCCGGAACCTGGTGCCCGATATACCGCGGATGATGCAGGTTGTGGCCCCGGTTGAGAGCTTCCTCGACGAGCTGCTCGAACCGCGCCGCGATCTCGCCGTCCTGCCCGCCGGCGGCAAGGTCAGCACGCGTCCCTGATTCCAGAAACTCACTCGCGATGCTTGTAAGTCCGCGAGGCTCCGCCCAGTTGAGAACTGGCGTTTCGCGGTTCTGCACAGCAGCCATTTGACCGCCGAGCAGGTCGGCCAGCCGGTGTCCGAAGTCGCGCAGCCGGTCAGGTGAAAAGGCCGCCCGAATCCGGTCCGCTGAGTTCTGCACGTTATTCCGGTCCTGCGGCCCAGCGGGCTCAGTCAAATCCTGCATCAAAGATCGCCGATACTTTTATTGACGGACTCGGCAGACAGGCTCACGATGGTCCCTGTCACTGCGTCCGACGCACTGCCAACGCTCCTGATCGGGCCATTCGCAGCGTCGCCGTTCAGCCCACTCGTTCACGAAGGAGAGTACCGATGCTGACTCTGACTGGAAATCGACGATCGCAGGACTGCGATGGACAGACGCGGCGCGACTTCCTGCGAGTGGGAACGCTCGGCTCCGGAGCCCTCGCCCTGCCGGGACTGCTGCAGGCACGAGCCGACGCCGCCTCTAACGGGCAGGCAACGAAGAACACCTCTGTGATCTGGGTCTGGCTGTCCGGAGGACCAACGCACGTTGAGACGTTCGATCCAAAAATGACGGCTCCCGTCGAGTACCGCTCGACGACCGGTGAAGTCAAAACGAATCTGCCCGGCGTGACGCTGGGCGGCAACTTCGAGCGGTTTGCGAAAATCGCCGACAAGATGGCCTTCTTCCGCAGCTTCGCACACACCAACAGCGGACACGGCGGCGGAACCCACTTTCTGATGACCGGCTACGACAACCGGAACATCGACAACGGCGGCCTGCCGTCGCGTCCGTCGATCGGCTCAATCACCTCCCGGCTGCGTGGTGCCAACCATCCCACGACAGGAATGCCGACATACGTTCGACTTGGTTCGATCGGTTCCGACGGCCCGGCGTTTCTCGGCACGGCGTTCGGACCGTTCGGCACGAACCGAGAAGCCAAAGGCAACATGGAGCTGCGCACTCCACTGAATCGCGTCGACGACCGCCGCAGCCTGCTGGCCGAGTTCGACCGCTTCAGCCGCCAGGCCGACGCATCCGGAGTGATGGACGGACTCGACGCGTTCGAACAGCAGGCCTTCAATCTGGTGCTCGGCAACGCTCCGAAGGCATTCGATCTCAACCAGGAAGACCCGCGCACGCGCGAGCGTTACAAAGACGCCGGTTCGTTCGGCGACCAGTTGCTGATTGCGCGGCGTCTGTGCGAAGCCGGCTGCGGATTCGTGACGTTGAACTACGGCGGCTGGGACATGCACGGCAACGTGCAGAAGTCGATGAACGCTCGCGGCCCGGTCGTTGACCGCGGCGTCGCGGCACTGATCGAGGACATCGGCCAGCGTGGCCTGTCGGACAATATCCTCGTCGTCGTCACCGGTGAGTTCGGTCGCACGCCGCGAATCAACCGCAACGCCGGGCGCGACCACTGGGCACCGCTCAGCACGCTGGCGATGGCCGGCGGCGGACTCCGCATGGGCCAGGTCATCGGCGAATCAGACGCTCAGGCAAGCCGCCCTGCCTCGCACCGCATCGGACCTCAGGACCTGATGGCAACCGTGTTCTCAGTGCTCGGCCTCGACCGCAAAGCCCAGTTCTTCAATCAGGCCGGCCGCCCGGTCAACCTGATCGAAGAAGGCAAGCTGATCAAAGAGCTGGTCTGAGCGGCAACGACTCCGAGCCCCCCCGAACCTTGCAGGCGAGACAGTCGAGCCCATTCGACACTGGGCTCGCCGGGCTCGCTACTCCGTCGGTTCGTTTTGTGCCGTCGCCGGAGACGGGAGAAATCGGTAGGTTGTGGCAGGCGGAGCATCGGAACGTGGCAGTTTCGGTCGCTCGATCGCCTTCCTGCTGAACTGAGATTCTCTCGATGAACGATTCGGAAATCGCGCAACTCGAGCTGTTTGCCCGGGTCGACGAACTGCTGCGCCGACTGCGCGAGTGGTCCGACGGCGACAGTGCCTGGCAGCCAATGAACGAGTCGCGGGCACTCGTCCGCCGCTTGCTCGGACGGCTCGACACACTGCGAGTGCGGCTCGAAGCGCCGCTGGTCGTTGCGACGTTTGGCGGAACCGGCACCGGCAAGAGCGCCCTCGTCAACGCGCTGGTCGGTCGCGAATGCACTCCGTCGGGTCGGCAGCGACCGACAACAACCCGGCCAATCCTGATCGCTCATCCCAAAGCAGAAGTCGACATCCTCGATCTGCCGCTGAGCGACTTCGAGGTTCTGCGAGTCGACTCCGCAGTGCTGCGCGACATCGTGATTCTCGACTGTCCTGATCCGGACACGAACGAAGCCGAAACAGCGGGCAGCAATCTCGAAACGCTCCGCCGAATGCTGCCGCACTGCGATGTGCTGATCTACGCGTCGACGCAGCAGAAGTACCGCTCAGCCCGCGTCATCGACGAGCTGGATGTCGCTTCCGCCGGTTGCCGACTGATCTTCGTGCAGACGCACGCTGACCAGGATTCCGATATCCGGCAGGACTGGCGAGACCTTCTCGCCGGTCGATACGACGTGCCCGACATGTTCTTCGTCGACTCGGTCGCAGCTCTCACCGAACAGCAGGCTGGCCAGCATCCCAGCGGAGACTTCGGACGACTGCTCGACCTGCTGACGTCTCGGCTGGCCGCCGCCGATCGGATTCGTATTCGGCGAGCGAACCTGCTCGACCTGACAACCGCCACTCTGAACCGCTGCCGCGAACTCATCGGCGAGTACGAGCCTGCCATCGCACGAGTAGAAACCGCGTTGAGCGATCAGCGAACGCGACTGACGCGCGAGATGAGCACAACGCTGCGAACGCAGCTCGAATCAAGTCGCCATTTGTGGGAGCAGCGAATTCTCGGCAGCGTGACGTCGCTGTGGGGCGTCAGCCCGTTCTCGTCGCTGCTCCGTCTGTACAACGGGCTGGGAGCGATCATCGCGTCGGCCAGCCTGCTGCGGGCTCGCACCGGAGCCCAGATGGTTCTTGTCGGAGCGATGCAAGGCACCCGCTGGCTCGCTTCCCGCCGGAAAAATGCCGAAGCCGAGGACAGTTTCGAGCAGGCGGCAGCACTCTCGCTCGACGAGAGCCTGCTGCGTGAAGCTCAGCTCGTAATCCGCGGGCACCTGCACGACGCCCGGCTGAGTGACTCACTGGTTCAAGCTGGCCAGTCGCAACTGTGGCGTGAGGCCGCTCGCGTCGAAGCTGGATTCCTCGACGCAGCCCGGCAGCGAATTGACGACACGATCGAAAGGCTGGCTCAGCGGAATTCGCGAGTTCTCGGTCGTCTCTGGTACGAATCGCTGCTGCTGGCCTTCGTTGGCTATGTACTGTTTCGAGCTGGTCGGAACTTCTTCTGGGATACATGGAACGACTCGGAGACCGCGTTTCTGCCGATTGACTTCTACTTTTCCGCCGGCATCTTTTTCGTCCTCTGGTGCGTCATCCTGCTGATGGCGTTCTGCCGTCGCCTCCGCCGCGGACTGAGTGGCGAGATCGCAAAACTCGCCGACGAACTCGCTGTCCAGAAGCTCGGCACGGGACTGTTCCCCGCTCTCGAAGACCAGCTCGAAGCGACGCGAAAAGACCTCACGCAACTCGACCAGCTCATCGAAACAACTGATGGACTTCGCGATGGCGTTGCCACTGCAAACGGCCTCGGGGCGCCACGCGATCTGAATTCG
>JAPOLP010000887.1 GCA_029977045.1 Planctomycetota bacterium | reverse complement strand
TTCTCCCCTGCCCGGAAGAAGCGGCGGCAGCAGCGGGGACGAGGCCATGAACGGGGGCTGGCTGGTCGCCCGCCGGCATGGGGCGCGCCATCAGGGACGCTCGCTGCTGCTGATCGCCTGCCTGACGGTGACGATCTTGCTGCCCGGCGCAACCCGGCTGCTCGTGACTCAGTTCGAGACGCGCCTGACGGAGCGTGCCCGATCAACTCCGCTGGTTGTTGGCGCTGCCGGCAGCCGCTTCGATCTCGCACTGCACGCGCTGTACTTCCGAGGGCAGCCGCCACGGGAAACCTCGTTCGGCGAGGTAACTCGCATTCAGGAGACCGGGTACGGCGAGACCCTGCCACTCTTCTCCAGGTTCCGAGCGGCGGGAGCACCAATCGTCGGCACGACGTTCGACTACCTGATTCACCGACGTTCGCGACTTGCCGCCGGAGCGTTCATGTCGCGGCACGGCGACTGCGTTCTGGGCGCAGCCGTCGCGGAACGACTCGGCCTCGGCCCCGGTGACAGTCTGCTATCGGAACCGGAAAACGTATTCGACATTGATGGCCAGTTCCCGCTCAGGATGCGCGTCACCGGCGTTCTTCGGAGCAGTAGTTCTCCCGACGACGAAGCCGTCTTTGTAAGCCTTGAGACCGCGTGGATCATCGCAGGCATTGGGCACGGACACGCGGCGAAACAACAAAGCGACGACGCTGTCGCAACCAGTCACGACGCCTCGACGGTCGAGTACACCGAGATCACGGACGACAACGCGGCCTCGTTCCACTTTCATGGGAAGCAGGCGGCCTTTCCAATCACGGCAATCATCGTCGTCCCAAACGATGAGCGCTCCGAGACACTGCTGCTCGGCCAGTATCTCGCCGACGACGACCCGTCTCAGATCCTGCAGTCCGCTGGAGTCGTCGACGAACTGATGACCTTCGTCGTGCGAATCAGTTCGCTGTTTGAACTCGCGTTTCTCGTCATGACAGCGGTCACTCTGGCGTTGCTCGGCCTGCTGACACTGCTGGCTATTCGCCTCCGCAAACGTGAGTTCGACACACTCCGCCGCATCGGCGGCAGCCGCTTCCTGATCGCACGAATGATAGGAGCCGAACTGCTGATTCTGCTCAGCGCGAGCTGCGGCCTGGCCTGCATCGTCCTCGCTGGCCTGTCGGAACTGCTGCCACAGCTTTCGTTGCGCACACTGGCAGGCGGCCTCTAAACCGCGTTACGCGGTCGTCTTGAATCCGTACAGCTTCGCCGCAGTGCCACCGAGAACTTTCGCTCGATCGTCAGCCGACAGATGTGCGAGCAGCGAGCTGATCATCTCCCGGTAGGCGCGGTACGACTCTCCGGTTGCCTGGGCATTGAACCCGCCGCCGTAGATCATCCGGTCGGGGCCGAAAGCGTCGGTCAGTCGGCGGATGATCGGTCTGGCGTCTCGGTGCGGGTAGCTGTTCTGATCAGGGATCGCCGAGACCTTCATCACGGTGTTGGGAAACCGGCTCCAGCGAACAACGACGTCGTGCTCCTTGATCGTGCCCTGCATCGGGCGGCCCAGATGATCGATCACGACGGTCGTGTCGGAGAACTCCCTGATCAGCGGCTCAAGGCCCGGCGCGTATCGCGGCTCGAAGTGCAGCTGCATCGCCAGTCCCAGGCCACTCGCCGTCTTCCACAGGTGTCGCAGTTCGTTAGTCCCAAAGGGCGGCAGGCGATCCGGTGCGTACGCGTGAACCCGCGCGGCCACGATCTGGCCGGGGTTGCGTTTGACGAGAGGTTCCATCCCGTCGACCGAGCCCGGCCGATCCGCGAAGAACAGACACGTTCCCTTCAGCCGGTTACCGCCGACTCGCAGACAGTGTTCGAGATATCGATGGTAGTCCTGATAAGGCTCGGGATGAACGACGACCGCGAAGTCGACACTGGCTCCGTCCATGCAGTTGAGCAGGTGCTCGGGAGACGCTTCGGCTTCTGGCCGGTACGGAGCACGAGCGTGATACGGAAACTCCGAACTCTGCCCACCGAAGCAATGCAGGTGCGTGTCGACGACTGGAGTTGCCTTCACTTCTGCCACAACAGCAAGCCCTCGAACAGACAACGCCGCTGACAGCGAAACGGCGGCTCCAGCGCGGCCCAGCAGTTCGCGACGATTGAAACTCTTCATGCTGCGTCCCTTCGGAATGTCTATCGGTGATTACTCGGCGGGCGACTCGACGTGAATGTGCAGGCGACCCACGGCGGTGACGCCGTGCTCGTTGGTGCGGGAAACCGTCGCGACGTAATCGCCTGCCTTTGAATATCGATGCGTCGTCACGGCGTAGCCATCCGGCGCGAGCTTGACCGCGTTGCCGTCTGACTGAACCTCGACCGTCGGGCTGCCGTCGCCGAAGTCCCAGACTTCCGAACCCGCCGTCGTGTTGAACGTCCGGACTTTGAACGTGATCGGATCGCCGGGGCGGATGCCCATCGTCGGGTAGTAGTTGGGATGGATCGACGGGATCAGCCGCTCGGGATGCTCACGGTCGACGACGACCACCACCGCGAAGTCGTACGAGACGTTGCCCGCATCGTCGGTTACACGCAGGACTTCGCTGTAGCGGCCCGGTTTTTCATAGGTCCGTTGAACGTGCGGCTTGCTTAAACTCGAACCGTCACTGAATCGCCAGGCGTAGCTGGCGACGTCGCCGGTGCTGCTCCATGACCGGGAACCGTCGAGATCGACCGTGCCGCCCGAGAAGATCACTCGATGGGGGCGGGCGACAGCGATGACCTGCGGCTTGTGCTGCCGCAGATACGCTTCCCACAGAAAGGCGTAACCTTCCTGCGTGCCCCACTTGCCGGACGGCTGGCGACTCTTGATCTCAAAGTGCAGATGCGACCAGCCGCCGCTGCCGCCTTCCTTGCCGAGCAGCCCGATACGATCCCCCTGCGCGACGATGCGACCGGGAACGATGCCCTTGTCGATCTCTTTCAGATGACTGTAGCGGTAGTACCAGCCGCGACCGTCGAGCAGATACACGACGTCGTAGCGAGGCGACACCGGCGTATCCCGTTTGTGTTCGTCGAGCACGACGTCGCCAACGGAAACGACCACGGCGTCCGTCGCGGCCACGACTTCGACCAGACCTTCACTGCCGCCGACGTCCAGCCCGCTGTGGTAGTAGATCTTCTGCTTGCCGGCGCGTTCGCC
>JAPOLP010000009.1 GCA_029977045.1 Planctomycetota bacterium | reverse complement strand
TTGGCGTGCAGGCGGTTGATGATCAGGACCAGCCAGTCGGGGACTTCCGGATTGATCTCGCGGATCGGGCGGGCGGAGTGATCGCACAGTCGCTTGAGCACGCCCATCGCCGTCGTCGCTCGAAACGGCGCGTGGCCGGCGAGCATCGTGTAGATGACGCTGCCCAGGCTGAACAGGTCCGCCCGCTCGTCAACCGCGTCGCCATTGGCCTGTTCCGGAGCCATGTACTGCGGCGTTCCGGCGACGACTCCGCTTTGCGTGAGGCTCGCGTCGTCGACCGCGCGGGCCAGTCCGAAGTCGGTGATGCGGACGCGGGCGACTCCGTTTTCCAGCAGGATGTTCGCCGGCTTGATGTCGCGATGCACGACGCCCTGAGCGTGTGCCGCCGCCAGCCCCTGCGCGATCTGCTTCGCGATGCGCACGGCCTCGCGGAAATCGAGTGCTCCGTTGCGGTGGATTCGGGCTTCGAGTGTCTCGCCCTGCACGAACTGCATGACGAGATACGGCGGGGTCTCTTTGACGGCGGGAATTGTGATGACGTGCTCGTGGCAGATTCCCGCTGCCGCCCGGCCTTCGCGCACAAACCGCTGCCGAGCCTGGCCATTCCCGGCAAGATGCGGAGCCAGCAGCTTGATCGCGACGACTCGCCGCAGTGAACGATCAAACGCCTTCACCACGATGCCCATCCCGCCGCGACCGGCGACGCGCAGGATGTCGTAGTGCTGCAGCCGCCCGATCGTACCGGGCTCGACCGGTGGCTCGATGAACGACAGCTTCAGTTCGATGGCCTCGCCGATCTGCTCGGCTTCTTCGGGCGATTGCTGGCGGAGTTCCTCCATCACCCGTTCCAGCTCCGGCCCGGATGATTGCTCCGTGCCCAGATGCTGCCCGACAGACTCCCAGAAGCTGCCGTCGGCAACGAGTTCCTGAATCGCCGCCTGACAGGTCTGGCAGCCTTCGATGTGAAGCTGCACCTCATCGGCTTCCGCGTCCGATAGCGAGCCGTCGACGAGTCCGCGAATCCGATCGGCATCCGGGCATGTGTCTGTCATTACTGCGTCTCCCGTCGCAGGAACGCGACGCTGTCGAGAAGCGAGTCGGAAACGGTGTGCCGATTCGGAATGATGATTCATTAGCCCCGTGCTTCAGCACGGGGTTGTGACAGTTCAATACACGATTGAGTTCTGCCGCCAGTCCGCCGCATTGCGGCGGACTGGCGGCAGAACTCGTATGTTGGTTGGCTCTGAAACCCCGACATAAATGTCGGGGCTAATAGAACTGCTGAATATTGTGTGGCTCTTACCGACACGTTCCTCAGTCATCACCTATGTTCTGGACGTGCTGCTTCAGCCGGGCCATCACGCGGCTGCGCGCGAGATACACTGCTCCGACACTCATCCCCAGTTCGGCGGCCACGTCGGGGCCAGTCCGTCCTTCGACAGCCGTCAGTTCGAACGCTTGCCAGGTCTGATCGGAAACCTGTTCCCGGACGAGTCCTGCGGCCCAGTGAAAAGTCTGTCGTGCGTACTCGGCATCCAATTCCTCGTCGTCGAGTTCGTCCTGAGGATGTCCATTCAAAGACGCCAGGTGAGCGTCTCCACCTCGCCCGTCCAATCGCCGAGCAAAACTCGCCTGCCAGTTCCGTAACCGGTTCCGGGCAATCGTGTAGAGCCAGCCACGAAACGATCCTCGATCCGGCTGGTACTCCCATTGTCTGACCTGTTGCGCGACCGACGTCAGAACGTCCTGAGCAATATCGGCCGCGTCCGCATCCTGCAGTCCCTTGCGTCGAGCGAAGCCATACACCAACGGCGCGTACAGCCCGACAAACTGATCCCACGCGATACGATCGTGCGTATCCCGCAGCCGAATCAGCAGGCTGAGTCGCGTCGTCGGTGATTCACTCATGCAGTGGGCTCCGGGAATCCAGTACAGGGCAGACGCTCAACCCTGTCGCGCAAATTTAGAGTTTTCGAGAAATCGGTGCGGGAACGTCGTCTGCCTTATGACGCAGTGCACTTCGCGCATCAACGAGGAATGCCTCGACCGAGGAAAACAGAACAAGCACGCGACGTTTCATGCCCTCCAGATCCCCGTTGCTGTCCCGACGCCCGGCCTGTCACCATTCGCGGTTCCAGAGAAGCAGTGTCCACGTGATTTGACGCGGGAGCAGTCATGAAACGGCTTGTGTTGTGGTTCTTCACCCGTGGGCTGGTGCAGACATTTCTGACCGGGCTGTTCGCGATTCTGCCGCTGGCGCTGACGCTGGGGCTGATGTCCTGGGCTGGCACGTGGCTCAGTGAGCACATCGGGCCGGACAGCGCGGCCGGACAGACGCTGCGTGGAATCGGCCTGAAGTTTGTCGCCAACGAAGCGTTCGCCACCATCGCCGGCTGGATCATCATCTTCTCACTGATCTGGGCGGTGGGGCTGCTGATTCGCGCCACTGCCCGCTTCCGACTGCAGCAGGCTTTTGACAGCGTCATGAACCACATCCCGATCGTCCGCAGCTTTTACGGACCGATGACTCAGATGGTGGACCTGTTCAAGAAACGGGACCCGGATGAAATGCAGAACATGGCGGTCGTGTTCTGCACGTTTGGCGAACACCAGGGCGGCGGCTTTCTGGCGCTGCGAGCCTCGCCAAAACTGTTTCATTTCCGGGACCGGGACTGCTTTGTCGTCTACATCCCGACGTCTCCCGTGCCGATGTCGGGCGGCATCGTGTTTGTGCCCCGGGAAGCAGTCCAGGAAGTTAACATGCACTTCGACGACCTGATGCAGATCTACCTTTCGCTGGGAGTCGTCTCTGGCAGCGTGGTTCCCGAGCAGTACATTCGCTCGCCAGAGCCGCCTGACGACACTGGGGAGATCTGAATATCGATACGCCACCGCTCAGACTGACTGCTGTTCGATCTACTTGTTCTGGTAATGCATCAAAACCCAACGCGGTTTCACATCAGCGGACGAAGTGCCGATGCCGACCCGCCCCACGCCCGGAGTCTATCAACATGAGATCGCCTGGTTTCTTCCTGCCATTGCTGCTCGCATCTGTAGCGTCCTTCTGGAACGAACCTGCGTTCGCGCAAGGCGAGAAACTGGCGTTTCAGGGTGATGTCACGGACGTCACGACGATCGACGCTCTGAACCCGGATGGTCCGTACAACAAGATCTGGGAGCCGTATCTCGCTCAATGGAAGCAGAAGCACTACGTCGCCGCGTATGGCCTGCAGGTCACCGGAAAAGGAGACATGGGCGACATCGTCTGTTCGATCAGTCGCGATGCCGGCAAGACATGGGGCCACAGGATCACGATCTTCGATCACCGGGTGCGAAACGGAAGCGTGCAGTACGCCTACAACAATGCCGTTCTGTATCGACCGCCGGGGCAGGACGTGATCTGGCTGTTCTGCATGCGGGCACCGATGCACTATCGCGACAGCGAGAACGCCGATCTTGTGGCGGCTTATACGCCGGACGGCGGCTACTCATGGCATCACGTCGAATTGTCTCTCGCTTACCAGGGATCGCTGATCATCGTCGCCGGAATCGAGGCCGTTCAGCAGGACGGCGTTACGCACTACCTGCTGCCAGCCCACCGGAATTCCCTGCGGCACGATCCTTATGGAGACCGTCGGCAGTTCGTCCTGGAGAGCACGAGCCTGTTGCACTGGAAATTCGCCGGATACGTGCCGTTCGCCGACGACGACCCCGTGTTTCTGCATGAAGGCGGCATCGCTCCAACCGGCAACGGCAACGAACTGAAGATGGTGATGCGCACCGCAGACATGGTTCGCGAACGGCCCCTCGATCCGCCGGTCTCGTATTCGTCCGTCAGTTCAGACGGAGGACAGACCTGGTCAATCGCGAAACCTGAACCCGACCTGCCGAACTACCGCGTGAAGAGTTTCTTTGGACGAGACTCAAACGGTCGGCACATCTGCGTCTACAGCGACACCGTCGACCGACGCGGGCTTTACTACAAAGTCCGCTCGAACGACGGAGAGTGGTCGGCCCAGAGAGATTTCTATGTGGCGGCGAATCGCAACAGCTATCCCACTCTGATTGAAGACGAGCCCGGCAAGTGGCTCGCCGTCTGGGACAGCTCAAACAACAGCGATGACAAACGCACGACGATCCGCTTCGGCCGCCTGCAGGTGAAGTAGCGACGCCGCCTCTCGGCATCGGAGACATCAATGGACTCCTCGCCCGCTGACACCAATTCTCACGAACCGCCCCGACCGCGTCCCATCGCGGACATTGCCGAGTCACTGCAGCTCGACGAGACCGCTATTGAGCCATTCGGCTGGCACGCCGGGAAGCTCCCGCTCAATCTCCATCAGCAATTGAGCGACCGCCCAAAGGGCAAGTACGTTGGCGTCACGGCGATCAACCCGACTCCGTTTGGTGAGGGCAAGACTGTTGTCACGATCGGCCTCGCGATGGGGTTGGCCCGCCTGGGGAAGCGATCAATCGCGACGCTGCGGCAGCCGTCGCTGGCTCCGGTGTTTGGCGTCAAAGGCGGTGGAGCGGGCAGCGGGCGATCTCAACTGTTGCCCGCGGAGTCGATCAACCTGCACTTCACCGGCGATCTTCACGCGGTCGCCGCCGCGAACAATCTGCTCGCGGCGATGATCGACAATCACACGAAACGCGAACTGACACCGCGAATCGATCCGCAGTCGATCTCCTGGCGGCGCGTCGTCGACATCGGCGACAAGGGACTGGCCCGGATCGAAACCGGGCTCGACGAACCGCTGCAGGCTCCGCGACGTGAAACCGGATTCGACCTGACCGCCGCGTCGGAAGTGATGTCCGTTCTGTCACTGGCGACTGACCTGGCCGATCTGCGAAACCGGATCGAGCGGATCGTCGTTGCCCGCGATCCAGACGGTGCTCCGGTGACCGCCGGTCAGATCGGAGCCGCCGGGGCGATGACTGCTCTGCTGCGTGACGCCGTGCGACCGAATCTCGTGCAGACGTGCGAGCACTCGCCAGCGTTCGTCCATGCCGGGCCATTCGCGAACATCTCGCACGGAAACAGTTCTGTCATTGCAGACCTGGCAGCGATCCGGCTCGCGGATTACGTCGTCACGGAGAGCGGCTTTGGCTCTGACCTCGGGGCAGAGAAGCTTTTCAACATCAAGTGCCGGGCCAGCGGACTCCGACCCGATGCCGAGGTGCTGGTCTGCACGGTCCGGGCACTCAAGTTCCACAGCGGCCAGTTCGACGTGCGTCCCGGTCGACCCTTGCCAGAAGCGATGCTCGAAGAAGGTCTGTCCGCGCTGCGAGCCGGCATCCCAAATCTGCAGGCTCATCTCGACATCCTGCAGCAGTTCGGCGTCCCGACCGTCGTCGCGATCAATCGGTTTCCAACGGACACGGAACAGGAGACCGACCTGCTGCGCGAACTGGCCCTCGATTCCGGAGCAGCTCGCGTCGCGGTGATTGACTCCTTCTCGCACGGCGGTGCCGGCGCAGAAGACCTGGCTGCGGCAGTCATCGATGCGTGCCAGTTGCCGTCGCAGTTCGACTTTCTTTATCCGCTGGAGCTGTCGCCTGAAGAGAAGATCGCGATGATCGCGACTCGGATTTACGGAGCAGCGGACGTCGAGTTAAGCGCCGCCGCGCAGGCACAGCTTCGTGAGTACACTTCGCTGGGATACGGAAACCTGCCGGTCTGCATGGCGAAGACGCAGTACTCGCTGTCGCACAACCGGTCGCTGACAGGCCGACCGACCGGTTTCACTCTGCCGATCGAAGAAGTGCGTCTCGCAGCGGGGGCCGGATTTCTGTATGCCATGACACAGGGAATCAGCCTGATGCCCGGCCTGCCGGGAACTCCGGCGGCAGTGAGGATCGATATCGACGAAGACGGTACGATCACGGGCCTGTAATCAATCTCGCCCGCGACCACAGAAGCCCAGCCAGGATCGGCTGCACTTGCCACCGCAGGAGAACTCCGTGACGGCATCCACCTCAGACGATCGGTCTTCCATACCGAAGCTCTCGTCCGCCGGGCAGGCCGTCATCATTGTCACAGCGTTTCTGGGATGGTTCTTCGGCGGAATGCACATGGGCATCACGTCCCTGGCAATGGGCTCCGCTGCCAAGAGCCTGCTCGTTCAGAGGGGCTTTGGCGAGGTCACGGCAGAGGACCGCGACGCGGCGCGAACGCAGCTGGCTGAAGCCAACGAAAGTGAGACGCTCACGTTAGATGCCGCGATCGAACAGGCTCGCAAGAGCCGCATCGACGCTGCTGCGAGCAGTTGGTTTGGCTTCTACGTTTGCGCGTTCCTGTTCGGGGCCGCACTCGGTGGCCTGGTCTTCGGCAGTCTTGGCGACCGCTACGGACGAGTTGTCGGAATGGGGGCGAGCATCTGCGTGTATTCCGGAACGTCGCTGCTGGCCTACTTCGTCCAGTCGCCTGAGCAGTTGTGGGTGGCTCGCTTTGTCGTCTGCATGGGCGTCGGCGGAATGTGGCCCAACGGCGTTGCGTTGATGTCCGAGGCCTGGCACGGTGTCTCGCGCCCGATGCTTGCCGGCGTAATTGGTACGTCGGCCAATGTCGGAATCTTCCTGACAGCTCTGGTTGCGCGGAACTTCGAGATCACTGTCGAAAGCTGGCGCTGGGTGATGCTGATGGGAGGCGGACCGATCGTCCTGGGCATCCTCGTCTTTCTGTTCGTCCCCGAGTCCCCTCGCTGGCTTGCCAGCCGGCAGTTGAGAGGCAGTGATTCGTCAGGTGACGGTTCGAGTGAAACTATCGGTAGTGCGTCGACCTGGGACGTGTTCAAGCCGCCGCTGCTCGGCGTGACGCTGGTGGGAATTCTGCTGGCAACGGTGCCGTTGCTTGGCGGCTGGGGTAGCGCGAACTGGGCGATCATGTGGGCCGATCAGGTCGGTCGCGATCTTGGCAATGACGCGCTGAAGGCCGATGTCGGGATGGCTCGGTCGCTGACTGGAATCATCGGCAGCCTGCTCGGCGGCTGGATCGCCAGCCTGACTGGCCGGCGGCTGTCGTATTTCGTGTCGAGCGTCGGTGCCTTCGCGAGTTCGCAGTACCTGTTCTGGCTGCTCTCGCCCGAGACGACATCGTTTCTCGTCTGGTTTGCGGTGCTGGGGCTGTTCAACGGCTTCTTCTTTGGCTGGCTGCCGCTGTTCCTGCCCGAGCTGTTTGAAACGCGGGTCCGCTCGACCGGAGCCGGCGTGTGCTTCAACTTCGGTCGGATCATCACCGCGATCACCGTCTTCGCCACCGCGTTACTGATCACCGCCTTCAACAACGACTACGGCATGATTGGTCGGCTCACCAGCGTGATCTACCTGGTGGGAGCCGTCGGAATCTGCCTGGTCCCTCGCGGCGTCGGCGGCGAGATACGCGACTGACTGACGCGACTGGCTGCACACTCGACGTATCGCAGGGCATCGTTGCGATGCCAGGTCAGTCCACGAAAATGCCCGCCATTAGAAAATCATTCGCCTCACCCTGCTGCCGCAGCCGGAGTCACATCAATGGGAATGTCGCTGTCGTTGTCCGTGCGGATTGTCGAAGCCCCGTGCAAGAAGAAACTGCATCTGCCGTTTGAGGAGCTGGTCGCTCTGGCTGCTGAAACGGGTTACGACGCCGTCTGTATGCGGGCGAGTGCCGGCGGCGTGCTGACCCCGCTCGATGAGCTGCGACGGATGCGCGATATCGTCGCCGGGCACGGCCTGCGAGTCTCGATGGTGACCGCCGACTCTGACGTTCCGATCAACAACGAGAGCGGTCCGAACAGTTTGCGGGACATCGGGCCGAGTCTCGACGTGGCGGAAGCTCTGGGCTGCGACCTGATCCGCATCTGCATGAAGAAGCCGGAAGACATTCCGTTGGCCCGCGAGTCCGCTGACCGGGCTGCGGAACGAGGCATCCGGCTCGCTCACCAGTGCCACACGACGTCGTTGTTCGAGCAGGTCGAAGGCATTCTGAGCGTGCTGTCCGAGATTGACCGACCGAACTTTGGCATCATTTACGAACCCGCCAACCTGATGCTCTGCGGTGAAGATTACGGAGCCGGGACTCTGCAGCGGCTGCGACCGCACATCATGAACGCCTACGTCCAGAATCACCGTCTGAATCCGCAGGGCGAGGACACGCTGCCGACGTTCTGCCGAGGCGACGTCAGCTTCGACCACCTGCTGATCTGGGAACCCGGCGGCGTTGACATGGCCCGGATGTTCGAGGGGCTGAAACAGGTCGGTTACGACGGCAGCTTCACGATCCACCAGGCCCAGGGAATCACGACCCGCGACGAAGCCCGAGCCTACGCCGCCCGTTGTGCGGAGTTCGTCCGCGCGAACGAGCAGTAATGCAACCAACCGAAGTCGCAAGCAACAAGACCTGCGAGAAGTCCAGAACGAACTACTCGCAGGCCACAGGTGTTGCTGAATGACTGGCTGTGCCGGTCTATCGACGGCACTCTGAAGCACCGTCCGGATCAGGTGTCAGCTCCCGAAGCGATTGTTGAGTCGGACGACGTATTCCAGGACGCCTCGCGCCGCGGTGGCGCTAACCGGACGAAGGCTCGCCGAAGTGTTTCGCGGTCCCGGAAGAGCGGGCAGACTGACCGACGAACTGGCTTCAGACACTCGCGAAACCTGCTCGGCCTCTGTCGCTCTTTGGGTTCGAGACGCCAGGGCTGTTCGTGAAGCATCAGTTGTTCGTGATCGACGGAAACGGTTCCGCCTTGCTTCAGAGAACTGTCGGCCCGTTCGCGTCGCTGGAGTCGTAGTGTTCTGCTGCTGGCCGGCCATCAGTTGCTGGCGCATCTGCTGTTGCTGCATGGCTTGAGCCTGCTGGGCCATTTGCATCATCTGCATCATGCCTGCTGCTCCGCCGCCACCCTGGCCACCGCCCATCATGCCTCCGCGGCCTCCCCGTCCGCCGCCCATTCGGCCACCGCCTCCTCCCTGGCACATCTGGGCACTGGCGTCCTGCAGAGTTGCAACGGTCAGTACGCCGACGACGGCAACCGTCAAACATCGACGCATGGCCGACCGGATTGTGAGTGTCTTCAGCATCGCGGTTTCCCCTCTGTAATGTTTGTAGTTCTGCCCTACAGCGCTGTCTGAGAGAAAACGAAGTGGGGATGCGACTCTCAACAAGGAAAAGTGAGAGTCCAGAAAGTCGTTGATCGCTCCGCGATCGAAACGTGATGCTGATGTCACGGCGGCGCGTACAGTGGCCTGAAAACCAGCCGACGTGCTCCGTTGATGAATGTACGATCGCGTTTCCGTTTCGATCGCGGAGCGATCAACGACATTCACTCAACGTCGAATGCGCTGGCGGTAGTACTTCAGGCCGGGGATGAAGAAGCTGAGGCCTGAAACAACTCCGTAAAGCAGGATGCTCACGTTTGGCAGGTTCGACGACTGGATCAGCGTCATCGCGCCGGCGGTGGCGAACAAAATCGCCGCCTGGAAGTAGAAGCGCCCGTCGAGCAGACTGGCTTTCACCAGGAAGACCATCGCACTGACCAGACTGATCGCTGGTGAGAGCGTCAGCACGCGCAGGCCAAGCTGCCATTCGATGTAGAACAGCAACATGCTGCTGATCATGCTGCCCGCCCACAAATGCACGATCTGCCGTTCGATGAACGTGACCGGGCCTGATCGCCGCCGCAGGTTGTAAAAGATAAACGCCCAGACCGAGATGCCGACGCACCAGATCACCAGGAACGGCCAGCGTGCGGGTGACTCGACGTCTGCGTCGCGCCATTGCAGGGCATTTGTCAGCACGCACAGAAAGAAGACGACCAGACTGTGCAGCATCCACAGCAGGCCCCAGTTCTCCAGCACCGACGCGTGATGAGTCTCCCGGAACGCGCGGCTGAGCACCTGTGTGAACTGCGACGATCTCGCCGAGACCGGTTCGTGGTTCTGCCAGGCTTCGAGATCGTCAGCGAGTGCGGCGGCATCGCGGTAACGCAGGTCCGCCGGCTTCTGCAGGCACTTCAACGCAATCATTTCGAGATCCGAGTCGGCTTTCGGATTGAATACGCGCGGCGGGACGGGTTCCTGTTCGAGCACCATCATCACGGTGTCGAACGGATTCGCTGCCTGGAACGGAGGCCGCCCGGTCAGCATTGCGTAGAGGATCGCTCCGATACTGTAGACGTCGGTCGCCGGGCTCACGTCGCCGCGCCGGCCTGCCGCCTGCTCGGGTGCCATGTAGCTCGGCGTGCCGAGAATCGCTCCCGACTGCGTCAGTGTGCTGAGCGGGTTGTCCTCGTCGTCCTGCACGTCGCCACTGCCGAGCTGCTTCGCCAGTCCAAAGTCGGTCACGAAGGGCTGACCGCTCGTGCTGATGAGAATGTTGGACGGCTTGAGATCTCGGTGCAGCAGGCCTTGCGAGTGAGCTTCGGCGACGGCCCGGCAGACCGGTATCAGCAACTCGACAGCCTCACGCGCGGGCAGCGGCCCGTCGGCCAGACGTCGTGCCAGCGTCGTGCCGTCAACGTGCTGCATACTGAAGAACGGCTGACCGTCGTGCTCACCAACCTCGAACACCTGGACAATGTTTGGATGGCTTAGTGCCGCCGCCGCTTCTGCTTCTTTGCGGAATCGGATGACATCGGTTTCGGACGCCAGCGAACCGCGCAGGATCATCTTCAACGCGACGTTCCGCCCGAGGCTGCTCTGCCGGGCGCGATAGACAACGCCCATTCCGCCGCGACCAAGTTCTTCGCACAACTCATAGTCGCCAACGCGTCCTGGTGCCTGACTGCTGCCGCCGTCACTTCCAGCAGGCCGAGTATTGCCGCCGGTCAGCTCAGACAGTTCACCCGAGAAGCTGGCGAAGTCCTCGGCGAGCAGCATCGTCGCCCACAGTTCGCGAAGATCCTGCTCCAGATCCGGATGCTCGCGGACGACTGTTTCCAGATCCGCCTGCCGCCCGCTGCGAGCTTCCGCCGCCAGCCGGTCAAGCAATTCAATCAGTCGCTCGTCGTTATCCATCAGCCGTCGTCGCAGGGAGAGTGAAGCAGTGTCCTGCGGGATTGGACCGGAATCGCGAGCGATTCACCATCGAACTACTCGAGTTCCTCAGGCGAGCAGCTCTTCGATCGGCGCCTTCGTTGGGTCGCCGATCGGGATGGTCTTGCCGGGAATGGTGTGGTCGGCGGTTGAGTCGATTCCGAGGGCCTGGAACCAGGTGTGGAACAGGTCGCCCGCATCGACTTCGCGGTCGGCGACTTCAGTGCCTTCGGGGTTTGTCGAGCCGACGACAACCCCGGGTTTGATGCCGCAGCCGCCAGCCGCGACAGAGACGGACGCTCCCCAGTGATCGCGACCGTATCGCTGGTTGACTTTCGGCGTGCGACCGAACTCGGAGTAGATCATGACCAGCGTGCTGTCGAGCATCCCGGAATCGTGCAGATCGTCGAGCAACATGCAGGCGGTCTTGTCGTACTCGCCGAGCTGTTCGAGATGGAAGTTGAAGTTCTCGGCGTGCGTGTCGTAGCCGTGGTGAGTGACTTTGACGCAGGTCGCTCCGTTTTCCAGCAGCTTGCGGGCGAGGATGCAGCGTTGCCCGAACGGATGCGAACCGTAACGTTCGACGTCCTTCGCGGACGGCTCGGCATCGAACAGCGGCTTCTGCGACATCAGCCTGTCGGCGAGTTCAAACGACGACTCGAACGATTCAACAAACGCCTTCTGACCGCTGCGTCCCGCGAATCGCTGACTGAGCCGGCTGCGGATTTCCTCGCGGCGCCGGGCAGCTTCATCGGCAACCTTGTCAGGTCGAGCGAGGTTTGCCGGAGCCTGCACACCTTCGAGCCGCATCTGAGCGTGCTGAGCTTCGAGAAACGCGTTTGTGTTGTCCGTCAACCCGCGCGTCGTAATGTGCAGGTAACCGGGCAGCGGCGGATTTTTCGGACTGAGGTACTTTGCCGCGACCGACCCGATGTAGGGAAACTCTCCGGCACGGCGGCCCTTTTCCATGAACAGCCGCCCCTGGCCGTGATCGTTCGTCTTCAGGTTGATGCTGCGGACGATCGACACCTGGTGCATTCGCTGCGCCGTGTGCGGCAACAGTTCGCAGATCTGAGTGCCCGGCACCGATGTCGAGATCGCTCGAAACGGCCCACCGTATTTCGTTCCCGGTTTTGGATCCCAGCTCTCAAACTGGCTGACGCCTCCCTGCAAAAAGAGCTGCAGAATGCGTTTCTGCCCGCTCTGAACGGCCTCGGCCTGAGCCGGAGTCAGCAGGCCACCCACGGTTGCCGCCGCCGATGCCGCACCGAGAAACCCTCGACGCGAAACCGCATGGTCAATCACGTTGCAGCCGATGTTACGTGCCATGATTTGCTCCGTTGTGCGATGTTCGCGGCTCGTCACGTCGCCGGGGGGTTTGTCTGAGAGTCAATGATTAAACCGAAACTCGGCCGACGCGAGAAGCGCCCAGATCAGATCCTTCACTGCCTGAGTTCGATCGTCAGCCCCACCGAGCACCGACTGAAACTCAGCCGCTTCTTCCGCGTTTGGCTGCCGACCGAGGACGCAGAGGAACAGTTCGTCGGCCAGTTGTCCGTTGTCTTCAATTTTCAGCAGGCGCTCGGTCAGCGAACCGCTGATCGGCTCCAGCCAGCCTTGCACGAGCGACCCGTTGATCAGGAACAGAGCCTGATTCGCGGTCGCATCGAAACCGGTCTTCTGTCCGCCCTGGCCAGCAAACTGAGCAGCAAACTGATCGACGTTCGACTTCAGCGCCTCGCCGAGCATCTGCTCCTGCCAGACGGGATCGTCGGCCTTCTTCGCCCCGGCGTCGCCGTCCTTTTTCGCCAACTCGGCCTGCTTCGCAGCAAGCGTTCGATCCGTTACACCGAGCACCTGCATCACCGACCAGGCAAGCTGTTCAGGACTCAGCGGTTTGATTCTCGCAGCCTGAAAGTCAGCGACAGCCGCTGGCTCGGAACTACCTTCGTCAGACGTTTCAGCAGCCTCATCCAGAGACGCCTGCACGACCTGAGCGTCAGCAGCGTCTGATGCCTCGACCTCAATCGGCGAACTGCTTCGCTGGTACGCGTTCGAGAGAGCGATCTCTCGCATCAGCCAGCGGAGATCGTCACCGCTGTCCCGTAGCCTCTCGGCGAGCAGGCTCAACAGTTCGGGATGCGCTGCCGGATTGCCGGCATGTCGGACATCGAGCGGTTCGACGAGGCCGCGACCAGCCATCAGTGCCCAGATGCGGTTTGCGATGTTACGCCGGAAGTCGAGGTTCTCCGGAGCCGTCATCTGCTCGGCAAGCTGCTGGCGGCGGCTGTACTTCGGCACGCCGCGAGTTGTCTTATCCGGCTTCGCGACGTACTCGCCCGCAGTACCTTCCGGATCAGCAATTGGTGGCAGGTCGAGCAATCGCGGCGCCGTGCCGCCTTCCTCAGACGTAAAGACCGAAGTGAACTTCACCTCGCCCTCGGCCTTTTCTCCGAGCATCTTCTTTTTCGACTTCGCATCCGTGAACACGTAGCTGCGGCTGAGGAACGCGTTGATGCCGTAATAGTGCCGCTGCAGGTAGGTCTCGATATTCGGATGGTCGTGGCACTGGGCACATTCGAGATCGACGCCCAGAAAGACCCGGCCTACGTCGCGTGTGACGACTTCCGATGCGAAGTCGCGATCGAGATAGAACTTCGCCGGCGGACGCTTCTCTGTTTCGGCTCCGTCAGCGGAAAGAATCTCATTGGCGATCCAGGACCAGGAGCGATTGTCGGCGACGGACTGCCTCAGCCACGCCTTCCACTCGGCATCGGGGACGTTTGCCCCACCGCGGCGTTCCATGATCATTTCGTCGAGCACGTACTGCATCCGCCGGACATGCTCGGGACTGTCCAGCAGTCGATCGATCAACTGTGTTCGAGCGTCGGTGTTGGCCGCGGCGTCGACGAGAAACTCGCGTGTCTCGTCAACGCCTGGCACGCGACCGATCAGGTCGAGATAGATCCGTCGAACGAACTCGCCGTCCGACGCTGGCTCCGCTGCCGAAACTCCGCTGGCTGCCAGCGACGCGTCGACGAGAGCATCGATCTGCGGATGCAGCAGCGGCAGGTCTTGTTGCTTAACGGTCGCCGGTTCGGGCAACGGTGGAACGTCGGGTCTGCCTGGAGCATCTGCGAACGCGGCAACTTTTCCGGCGAGAGCAACCACCACGCAAAGGGCCGTTACGCTGCACCGCAAGGAACAAACATCGTCCGCTCGTTGATGAAGCCACCTACTCATCACGCTGCCTTCTCCGTCATTTTCGAGATGCGGATATGGCCGTCGTAGTGCGTCGTGGCGACTCGCAGCCCGTCCGGATGGACTGACATGCCGCGAACCGTGTCCTTGAGCTTCAGGTTGTGGAAGTGCTTCTCTTCGCCGGCCTTAAAGAACAGCAGGTAACCGCCGCCGGAACCACCGGACGCGACGAGTTCAGTGCCGTCAGACAGAAAATCGATGTTCGTGCCAATCCCCTTAATGCCATCTGCGGGCTGCTTGCGGACTTCTTTTCCGGACTCCCAGTCGAACAGATAGTTGAGTGGCTCGTTGACGGCACCCAGCGGGTTCGATGCTTTGTGCAGGCCTGTCATCGCCAGAGTCTTTTTATCAGCACTCAGCGTGATGTCGCGGATGCCGCCGTAATGAACCCCCTGGCCGCCGTTGTAGGAATGCAGGTCTTTGGCCTCGAACGTTCGTGCGAGCTTTCCCGTCGCGACTTCCCACTGATGCACCTTGCCGTCGAGATCTCCCGAGAGCAGAAACCGGCCGTCCGGGTGGAAGAAGACGGAGTAAACATCGCGTTCGTGTCCGGCGAGTTCCTTCACCAGCTTACCGTCAGGTGACCAGAGTTTGACGAGGCGATCGTTGCCACCGCTGGCGATCAGCGAGCCGTCGCCGTTGACGTCGACGCAGCGGACCCACCCCTTGTGAGCAGCGACTTCGACCTTCGGCTCGGGCTTCTCGGCAGCGGTCGGCCAGAAAATGATCCGATCATCGCAACCGGCGGAGATGACGGTTTCGCCGTCCGGCAGAAACGCAAAGTCGCGGACCCAGCTGTCGTGAGCTTCCCAGGCGATCTTCTCGCCGGATTCCGCATTCCAGCGCTGCAGTGAGTAGTCCTCGGAACTGCTGAAGAGGAACCGGCCCTGCGGTTCATACCGGCAGGCGATCATCGGCTTGCCGTACTTCCACTCGTGCAGAACGTGGGTCTTCGTAACGTCGAGTGCCATCTGAAATACCGTCGGCTTTAAAAAACAGAAAAGCCCGGCCCCGTTGCCGAGACCGGGCGGTTCTTCGTTCCCCCGAAACGTGATTCCTTATGTCAGCAGCTCGGTGATCGGAGCGTGCGACGGATCAGCCATCGGCTGCTCGCGCCCGCCGATGTCAAACGCCCCGCCGGAATCGAGCCCGACCGCCGACAGATACGTGTGGAACAGGTCGCCGTGTTCGACTTCGCGATCGATGACCTTCGTTCCGTTTTCGTTGGTCTTGCCGATGACGGCTCCCGGTTGAATCTTCGCACCGCCCAGGCACACGGACCAGGCGCTGCCCCAGTGATCGCGACCGTAGCGGGCGTTGATCTTTGGCGTGCGTCCGAACTCGGACATGACGACGACCAGAGTTGTCTCCAGCATTCCTCGATCGTGCAGATCACCGACCAGCGTCGAGAATGCCTGGTCGAACTCGCCAAGCTGCTCGAAGTGGAAGTTAAAGTTCTCGTTGTGAGTGTCGTAGTTCGAGTGCTGTACCTGCACGAACGGGATTCCGTTTTCGAGCAGCCGACGAGCCATCAGACAGTGCTGGCCGAGATCGAACCGGCCATAGCGGTCCATGTCGGCTTCTGACTCTTTGGTGACATCGAAGACTTCGCGACGTTCCATCAACTGCAGCGCCTGCTCGTAGCTCTGCGTGTAGAGGTCGGTCGATGCCGTGCGGCGTTGGAGCGAGAACCGATCGTTTGCCTGGCGGCGGAAGTCGTTCCGCAGCTTGTCGGCGGCTTCGGTCAGCGAGCCGGCTCGTTCCGAGTTCGCCGGCGGCTTGCCGTTCATTCCGACGCTGGCGTACTGTGGTCCGAGGTACGCCGCGTCGCTGCCGCGTGATCCGCCTGGGACTCGGATATGCCCCGGCAGGGGATTGTCAGCACGCTCGAGCGCCCGCGCGCAGACAGCTCCCAGATGCGGGTACTCGGTCCCAGGCATCTGGCTGCGGCCATACTGCATCTGATAGCTGCCCTTGCCGTGATCGTTGTTCTTGGTGTTGATGCTGCGGACAAGAGCCAGCTTGTCCATATGCGTGGCGGTCTTCGGCAGCAGTTCGCTGATGTGAACTCCCGGCACCGAGGTCGGGATCGCGCGGAACGGACCGCCGGTGTCAGTCTTCGGCTTTGGATCCCAGCTCTCCAACTGGCTGACTCCACCCGCCAGATACAGCACGACGACCCGCATCTGATTACTTTGAATCTGGCCGGCCACCGCGGGATTTGTCAGGGCTCCAAGGCCGCCCACGACGGCACCACCGGCGAGAGTCCCCAGGAACTGGCGACGCGCCATCAGGTGCTCGCTGGAACCACATGCGTATCGAGCTTTCATCGAATCGTTCCTTTTCTCAGCGGAAAACCAGCCTCGTCTCAGACGAGACTCAGTGATGAAATCGGTATTCGACGGAGGTCAGCAGCGCCCAGGCGAGTTCCCGGACGGCGGCGGGACGATCGTCCGCTCGCTGCTGGAGGTAATTCTGGACGGAAGCCGTTTCCTCGGCGGATGGCTGCCTTGTCAGTATCGACAAATAGAGTTCGTCGGCCAGAGCGCCGGCGTCTTCGAGCTTCTGCAGTCGTGCCGTCAGATTGTCACCGGACGGGTTAAGCCAGGACGTCAGCGTCGAGCCATTCGCCAGATAGAGAGCCTGATCGACCGTTGCGAAGAACGCATCCTGCGGCTGACCCTTCTGAGCGGAGTAGAGATTCGCGACGCCGTTGACGGTGCCTTCGAGTGTCTTAACCGCAGCGGCGTAAGCATCGCTGTTCCGTTGCGCGACCTTTGCCGCGTCCTTCTGTTCGTCTTCGCTGAGCGGCTTCTCTTTGTTGAGCTTCGCGAGTTCAGACGCGACCTGTCGTTCGAGCTGGCCAGTGGTTTCGAGCATGCTCCAGCCGAGCTGCTCGGGCGTCAGTGCTTCGAGTACCGCGATGTTGAAGTGCGACGAAGCCTGCTCAATGATCTTTTCACTGTTCTCGTTTGCGGCGATTTCCAGCTTCGACAGCTCACTCTGCAGGCTGTCACGTTTGGCAACCGCTGCCTTCGCGGCGGCATCGGCGGTCTGCAGATTCTGCATGGCCGTCTGACGCTGACCGGTGGCCGTTTCGGCAACGACCTGCGCAGCGTCGCGTTGCTTCGTCAGTGCGGCGACTGATTCGGTGAACTGCTTTGCCGACGCGGCAAACGTTGCTTCGCGAGCGGTCAGCGTTTTCGCAGCAGCTGCCAGTTGTTCGTCAGAGGCCAGCTTTGCAGCCGCCGCCTGAGCGTTCTCGCGAGAGACTTTGACGAGCTGCGCGGCGTTGGTCATCTGCGTTGCGCTCGTCTGCGTCTGAGTCAGTTGAGCGGTCACGTTCTGCAGTGCCTGCGTCGCCTGAGTGAAAGCGGCTTCTGCTTCGGTGGCTGTCTTCTTCGCAGCTGTCAGAGTCGTCTCGGCTTTCGTTGCCTCAGCAACAGCCAGCGGCAGTGCGGGCTGTACGATCTTCAGTCGCTGTTCGGCTTCGGCGAGTACGACCAGAGTTTCGAGGAACTCGATCCGCCGTCGCATGAAAGCCTTTGTCCGACGATGGCCATGCACGGCTTCCTTGGCTGCGACGAAAGCGGCGCGAGCCTGTCGGATGGCTTCCTCAGCGGGATCGAGTTTCGCACGGTCGGGCTTCGTGGCTTCCTGAGCGGCGACGAGAGCTGCCTGAGCATCGTCAGCCGGCTTCTTCGCGGCGGTCGCAGCGTCTTCGAGCTTCTTCTTCTCGGCGGCCAGCGCGTCGAACTTCTTCTGCAGAGTTCCAACGGCTGCGGCCAGTTCCTTGTCGTCGGCGATCAGCTTTGCCGCAGCGGATGCCTGCTGCAGAGCGGCTTCGACGGCGGTAAACGTCGGCAGCTTCGCAGTGACAGCGTTCTGTTTGTCGGTCAGAGCCTTGACGGCAGCATCGCGTTTCTTGGCAGCTTCAACTGCGGCGGCGTTGACCTTGTTGAACGCGTCACGCAGTGGTTTGGCTGCCGCGAGTGCCTCATCGAGCTTCTCCAGGGCCGCGTCGGTCTTCTCGATCGCGACGTCCGTTGCCTGCTCTTCCGCAACGAGTTTGACCTTCAGATCTGGCAGCACGGTCTTTGCAACTTCAGCGGACGGCGCGAGGTCAGCCGGCAGCCGATACGACCGCTGGTAAACCTGTGTCAGAGCGATCTCGCGCAGCAGGGGCCGCACACGGTAACCGCCAGCAGCGAACTCACTGGCCAGCAGGTCGAGCAGTTCCGGATTCGTTGCCGGGTTGTCTGAGTGGTGCTGGTCGACTGGGTGGACCAGTCCTCGTCCGAGCATCACCGCCCACAGACGGTTGGCGATGTTCCGGTCGAAGTATTCGTTCCCGCCGGTACCGACCAGCTCAGCCAGCTTCTGACGGCGGCTGTACTTCGGAATCCCCAACACGTCTTTGTCGGGCCGGGTTGTGTACTCGTCGCCGGTGGCGAATGCTGGCTCGGTGAATTCCGCACCACCCGGCAGACGCGGGCCTGTGACGGCTTCGCGATCGGTAAAGACCGACTTGAAACTGGTGTCGCCCGTCGCCGATTCAGCGATCAGAGCCGGCTTCTTCGCGTCGGGCTGAAACACCGACATGCGATTAACGAAGGCAAACATCCCGTAATAGTCAGTCTGCAGATAATCATCGATCAGCGGGTGGTTGTGGCACTGGGCACACTGCAGGTCGACACCGAAGAACATGCGGCCGACTTCGCGCGTCAGCAGATTCGGCTCGACGTCGCGTTCGAGGTAAAAGGCGGCAGCAGCACGGTTGTCGTCGGGTGAACCGTCAGCAGCCAGCAGACTCGTCACGATGTCGAGGTACGAGCGGTCGGCTTCGAACGACTTCTCCAGCCACGCTCGCAGGTCTTCCGTTTTGACATGCTTGCCGCCACGGCGTTCCATCAGCATGACATCGAACACGCGAGCCAGGTTGCGGTTCAGGTCCTTGCTGGCGAGCAGCCTGTCAACGACCGCCTGACGTTTGTCGGGAGACTGGTCCGCCAGGAACGCCCGCGCGTCGGCAGAAGACGGGACGCGTCCGGTCAGGTCGAGATACACGCGGCGCAGAAAAGTGAGATCGTCAGCGATCTCTGCTCGCGGCCCGACAGCGTGTTTCTCGACAAGCTGATCGATGCGCTGGTGGAGCGGCGCGGCGGTCGCAGCGGGAGCGACAGCCGGCGGAGCGTCATCAGCGTGCGCGACTTTCCCGATCAGGGAAACTGCGGAGCCTGCGAGCAGAGCAGCACAGGTAACAATCGGGCGGGCGAATCGATTCATGATTCGACTCGTAGCGGAAGGAACAGGGCGGGAGAACTGTCACGAGTGACCACTCGATCGAGCGTGTGCCTTGCGGGAAGGCGGGGTGAGACAAGGTGCCTCGAATCAGCGTGGGCAAATATGTTAGGCCCGTTCGGCAAAGCGGGTCAATTTGAGAGAGCAAATCGGTGGCGAGATTCTCACTTCCGCCGGGTGCCATCTGATGACGCAAGGTCCTGCAGGTCGTGCGACGTTTCTCGATCTGCGGCGAATTGCCGGTCTGACAGGTAGTCGACAATCAATGAGCCCGGCTCGCTTTAAACCGGTCGCGCCGACCTGCGAAAGACATCCTGGAGAATTGCCCCGAAAACTCGAGCTGAAGTTGCTCCTGGAGCGTGCCTGAGATGCAACCGAGCGAGCTTAACTCACTGTCGACCAGAAAAAGTGAAGGCGCCCAAATCTTCTGCGAAATCGTCAGCAATCCCACGAGCACTGATCACCCAGCGTTCGACCGAAAGAACCTGTTCACACAAACGCACATGTGTCGGCAGACTCCCGAATGAAAGACAACAAACCGTCAAACACGCCCGTCCCACTGCCTGAAACCGAGAAGAAACCGCGAAAATAGCTGCAATTCCGGACATACATCACACTTGA